>JADWMI010000240.1 GCA_015767395.1 Bacteroidota bacterium
TCGTTTTATGAGCTATTCTAGCAACTGCCTCATTAGCATCACAAATTAATTTCTTTTGTTTTGGTTTCATTTTTATATAATATTTACACTTAATAATTTACAAAATCTATACTGAAAGGAGAATAACGTTGCAAACTATATAATTCGACTATTCGATTTAATATTGTAAAATTATATATTTAAGGTAAGAATTATGCTGATATATGTCAGCTAAAATCGGCACGTAATTATTTAGAAGGAATAAAAACAAACGCGCTAAACAACTGACTACAAGGTGTTTTACTTATTTAAATAACCGGCACAACGATTTATTGTAACAATAATAACAAAACTTTAACCTTTATTTTCATAAAAATTATGAGTTAAATTTAGTTAAATACTATATTTTAAAATTAAATTTAAAAAAAACCGATTAAATTAAATTTAAATTATTACTGAAAAATATCTATATGATATTTGTGATAAACCGCTATCTAAATGAATTCATAAATGACCTATTTATATTTCTAAATTTGATAAATAAGCCCCTAATGTATCTCTAAATGAAAATCCTTTTGTAATACGCTGTTTATTCAATTTTTTATTTTCCACCAAAGACCATAAAACAAACTCTTTGGTAAATAAGCGATCCTCAAATTTAATCGCCGGCATATATTTATCAATTAAAGCGTCTAAAGGAGTAATACTATTTAATATGGTACTATAATCTTTTTCAGAAGCATCATCCATTAATTCAAAAGAACCATTTTCAAAAAACCAATCTAAGACTTCTCCATACGGGTCATGTTCGTTTTCGTGTTTTAATTTTTTTATTTCAGGGAAATGATTGGCAAATAAAGTTTTAGCCCCATTGCCTATTAAAGATTCAGCTACGAAAGCTACGCCTTCCTGTTCTCCTTCATAAACGAGCTCTATTTTACCAGTTATCGCAGGTATAACGCCTAATACATCGCTAAATCTAACGGCAGTCTTTTTTTCTCCTGAACTTAAACACCTATACTCTGCAGTACTCAATAGGTTTTCATAGGCTGTAATACTCATACGTGCACTAATACCACTTTTATTATCTACATACTCACTAGTGCGAGCCTCAAAACCTATTTGTTCTACCAAATCCTTTACCATTTCAGGTATGTAAATTTCACAAACCCTATTGGTTTGTAATTTGGCTTCTTGAGTTGTAATGGTTTTTGAAATTTGAATATTTTCAGGATAATGCGTTAATATTTGAGAACCAATTCTATCTTTTAAGGGCGTTACTATACTTCCTCTATTTGTGTAGTCTTCTGGATTGGCCGTAAATACAAATTGTAAATCTAGCGGCATTCTTAATTGAAAACCTCTAATTTGAATGTCTCCTTCCTCTAAAATATTAAACAACGCAACTTGAATTCTCGCCTGCAAATCGGGCAATTCATTAATGACAAAAATACACCTATTCGCTCTTGGAATCATTCCGTAGTGTATCACTCTTTCATCCGCATAATTTAATTTTAAATTTGCGGCTTTAATGGGATCAATATCTCCTATTAAATCGGATATGGTAACATCTGGTGTTGCAAGTTTTTCGTAAAAACGATTATTTCTATGCAACCAAGTAATTTTTGTTTCATCACCATGTTTTAACACTTGTTCTTTTCCGTAAGCACTAATTGGATTTAAAGGATCATCATTTATTTCAGACCCTTCAATTACAGGAATATATTCATCTAACAATTGAACCATTAAACGCGCTAATCTTGTTTTAGCTTGACCACGAAGCCCTAATAAATTAATATTATGTTTTGATAGTATTGCCCTTTCTAATTGTGGAATTACAGTGTTTTCGTATCCGTGAATACCCTCAAAAGAAACGCTATTATTTTTGAGATTTTCAATTAAATTAGATCGTAATTCATCTTTTATACTTTTTGAAATATAGCCTGCTTGTTTTAATTTTTTGATTGTTTTTATAGTAGTATCCATATTATCTAATTCTTTTTTTTCTGTTATTTTCATAATCGTGAAAAATCATTTCACCCAACCCCTCCAGTCCTGTATAAAAAGCTTTCCCTCTATTTGATGCTGTAAACTCTTCTACAAAAGATTGTAAATAAGGATCTTGAGCAATCATAAAAGTAGTGATTGGAATATGCAACTTTCTTGCCTGAGCAGCCATATTATAACACTTTTCAACAATAAATTTATCCAAACCATTGCTGTTTTTATAATAGGTTCCGTCAGGCATTTGCAAACAACTTGGTTTACCGTCGGTAATCATAAAAATATGCTTGTTTGTATTTCTTTTTCTTCTTAAAATATCCATCGCAAGCTTTAAACCTGCAACGGTATTAGTATGATAAGGCCCTACCTGAAGATAGGGTAAATCTTTTACTTTTATTGGCCAAGCATCGTTTCCAAAAACCAAAATATCCAATGTATCTTTAGGGTATCTTGTGGTAATTAATTCCGACAAGGCCATTGCTACTTTTTTGGCAGGGGTAATTCTATCTTCACCATACAAAATCATACTATGACTTATATCAATCATCAGTACGGTACTCATTTGAGATTTATGGTGCGTGTCTTCAACAACTAAATCTTGTTCGGTTAACTTAAAACTATCTAAACCATGATTAATTTGAGCATTTTTTAAACTTTCAGTAACTGACAAACGATCTAACGAATCTCCAAACTCAAAATTCCTATAATCTCCTGTATGCTCATCTCCTATACCCGTTGCTTTTGCTTTGTGATTCCCTACGCCACTCTTTTTAAGTTTTCCGAAAATTTGATTTAATGCATTTTTCCGAATGGCTCTTTCTGTTTTTGCTGTAATACTACTTTTAGAATTTCCATCGGGGGTTATGGTTTCTTTTAAATACCCTTTATTTTTTAAATCTTCAATAAAGTCATCTATAGTATACGCTTCAGTAGTTAGTTTATATTCTTTATCCAACATTTTTAACCACTCAATGGCTTCATCAAAATCCCCTGAAGTATGCGTAATTAACTCTTTAAAAACATCAAACAGCACCTCAAAAGGACTTTTTATTTCAGCCTCATATGGTGTAAACTTAAAACCTGTTCTATTATTTTTTTTACTCATAACCCATAAACTTTTAATAAAAACTTAACATGCGCTGTTTAACAATTCCTAAAATTCTTTTATTAATTTCTTTAGTTGCGTTTTTATAGAAATTATACTCTTCAACAGACAAGTGACCAATTACAAATCCTTTGATCTCATTTTTTAGTTGATGATCTTTTAAAAAAGCAGTTGTAATAAATTTATTTTTTTCAGCCTCTGTTGTATGAATGAGCGCTGTTTTTTTTTAAATCAGCGTAATGCTGAAAATAAATATATAACAAATCATTCAATGACTTAATAATTGAACATTTCTTTTATTTTTTAATTTCTCCAAAAAGCGCCACCAACTTTTTTGTTCTATAGCTAAAAATTTCTTTCAGCTTTGGTTTTACTAAAAAAGGATAAACCAATTTACCAAGAAAACCAAAAGGCAATTTATAATCAATAACATCTTCCATTTCTACACCTCCTTCAATAGGCCTAATAAAATGTTTATGATGCCACATTGCATAAGGACCAAAACGCTGTTCATCTACAAAATACTCATTTTCAACAATATGGGTTATTTCCGTTACCCAAGTAGTTTTAATACCTAAAATTGGTGTTACTATATATTGAATTATTTGTCCGGCAAACATTGGCTTGTCTGCACCCGAAATAATATCAAAACTCAAATACTCAGGTATAATTGTCTTTAAATTCTTAGGATTGGCTAGAAACGCCCAAGCCTCCTTTAATGTTATAGGCAATGTCTGTTTCGATGACTATCTGTATACTTTACCTATGGTTGAAAATTCCATAAACTAGTTTTTAATTACAATGTAAAGGTTTAAAGAACTAGCTATAAGCAACCAAAGAAAATAAGGAGCAATCCACAAGGTTGATAATTTCATGGCTCCACTAAAATTAAATAAGAAATACCCTACAACAATGGTTAACAACAAAATATTAACAAAACCCAATACGGTTAAATGTTGATTAAAAAAGAAGTAATTCCAAGAAATATTTAAAATAAACTGAATCGCAAAAACAACCCAAATAAAAATTTTAAATTCACTGATTAATAGCAGGTTTGTCATATAAATTGAATAACAAATCATAATTGAAAACCAAGCTGCACCAAACACTCATCCCGGGGGCGTCCAAGGGGCTTTTTTTAAAGCTAAGTACCAATTAGAAGTAGGACCACTATTCA
>JADWMI010000241.1 GCA_015767395.1 Bacteroidota bacterium
GACTTTTTTTTATTTTTTCTAGTAAAATAGTACATTAGCAGTTCTTCAAGAATTTTACAAATTTTAATGGCTGAACAAACAAATTACACAGAGGATAATATTCGCTCTCTTGATTGGAAAGAACATATTCGAATGCGTCCGGGAATGTATATTGGTAAATTGGGAGATGGATCTTCACCCGATGACGGTATTTACATTTTAATAAAAGAAGTATTAGACAACTCCATTGATGAATATGTGATGGGCGCTGGAAAAACCATTGAGGTCTCTGTAAAAGAGGAAACGGTTTCAATAAGAGATTATGGACGTGGAATTCCTTTAGGGAAAGTAGTTGATGTTGTTTCTAAAATGAATACAGGAGGGAAGTATGATTCCAAGGCCTTTAAAAAATCAGTTGGATTGAATGGGGTAGGAACAAAGGCTGTTAATGCATTGTCTTCCTTTTTTAAGGTTCAGTCTTTTAGAGACAACAAAACAGTAACAGCAGAGTTTTCACAAGGTAATATTACACTTGAAGAAAAACCACAGGAAAGCTCTCAGCGTAAAGGGACCAAAGTAATGTTTGTTCCCGATAGAACCATTTTTACAAAATTTAAATTCAGAAATGAATACATCATAAAAATGATTAAAAATTATGTTTACCTAAATACTGGGTTAACCATAGTTTTTAACGGTGAAAAGTATTTTTCTGAAAATGGTTTAAAAGATTTATTAGATGAAAATATTGATGATGAATCTAAGTTGTTTCCGATAATACATCTAAAAGGAAATGATATTGAAGTAGCTTTAACATATAGTAAAGCTCAATATAGTGAAGAGTACCATTCGTTTGTAAATGGACAACATACAACCCAAGGAGGAACCCATCAAAATGCCTTTAGAGAAGCGATCGTAAAAACAATTAGAGAGTATTTTGGTAAGAACTACGATTCTTCCGATATCAGAAAATCTATTGTTTCAGCTGTTAGTGTTAAGGTAATGGAACCTATTTTTGAAAGTCAGACAAAAACCAAGTTGGGTTCTACTGAAATGGGTGACGGGTTGCCAACGGTGCGTATTTTTATCACGGATTTTGTGAAAACAAATTTGGATAATTACCTACATAAAAATCCGGATGTAGCAGAAAAAATTCAAAAAAAGATATTACAAGCTGAGCGCGAAAGAAACGATTTATCAGGGATTCGAAAACTGGCGCGTGAACGTGCTAAAAAGGCTAGTTTACACAATAAAAAATTACGTGATTGTAGGGTTCATTTTAATGATTTAAAGAAAGACAATCGTTTAGAAAGCACCTTATTTATTACTGAGGGTGATTCAGCAAGTGGTTCTATTACTAAATCGAGAAACGTAAATACACAGGCTGTATTTAGTTTGCGTGGAAAACCGCTGAATTCATACAATATGAACAAGAAAATTGTGTATGAAAATGAGGAATTTAACTTGTTGCAGGCCGCGCTAAATATTGAAGATGGACTTGAAAATTTAAGATATAATAATATTGTAATTGCAACGGATGCTGATGTGGATGGGATGCATATTAGATTGTTACTAATTACATTCTTTTTACAGTTTTTCCCAGAGTTAATTAAAGAAGGTCATTTGTATATTTTAGATACGCCTTTATTTAGGGTTCGAGATAAAAAGCAAACTTTTTATTGTTATACCCCTGAAGAAAAACAACAGGCTATAAAAAAGCTTAAAGGAAAACCTGAAATGACTCGATTTAAAGGGTTGGGTGAGATTTCACCTGATGAATTTGTACATTTTATTGGAGATGATATTCGTTTAGATCCTATAATGCTTGATAAAGAAATGCCTATTGATAAAATGTTAGAATTTTATATGGGTAAAAACACCCCTGATAGACAAAAGTTTATCATTCAAAATTTAAAAGTTGAATTAGATATAGTAGAAGAGGCATAATATGCAAGAAGAAGAAAACAATGACCCCTTAAACGAAGAATTCGGAAACCAAGAGACCATTACCAAGGTAACGGGAATGTATAAAGATTGGTTTTTAGATTATGCTTCATATGTTATTTTAGAACGTGCAGTTCCTGGAATTAAGGATGGTTTTAAACCTGTTCAGCGTAGGATTTTACATTCTATGAAAGATTTAGACGATGGCCGTTACAATAAAGTAGCGAACATTGTTGGACATACCATGCAGTATCATCCTCATGGTGACGCTTCAATAGCCGATGCTATGGTCCAAATAGGGCAGAAGGAACTATTGATTGACATGCAAGGTAACTGGGGAAATATATTAACTGGTGACCGCGCGGCGGCTTCAAGGTATATTGAAGCACGTTTGTCAAAATTTGCGTTAGATGTTGTTTTTAACCCTAAAACAACAGATTGGCAATCTTCCTATGATGGTAGAAGAAAAGAGCCTATAGATTTACCAGTAAAGTTTCCAATGCTATTGGCTCAAGGTGCTGAAGGAATTGCAGTTGGACTTTCAACAAAAATATTACCACATAACTTTAATGAATTAATTGATGCTTCTATTAAGCATTTAAAAGGTAGAAGTTTTTCGTTAATACCAGATTTCTTAACTGGAGGTATTGCTGATGTTTCAAATTATAATGATGGTAAGCGTGGTGGAAAAATAAGAGTAAGAGCGAAGATTTCTCAGTTAGACAAAAAAACCTTGGTGATTACTGAGATTCCTTTTGGAACAACTACTTCGAGCTTGATAGATTCAGTTTTAAAAGCAAATGAAAAAGGCAAAATAAAAATTAAAAAAATAGAAGATAATACAGCTGCCAATGTTGAAATTTTAGTGCATTTACCACCGGGAATTTCACCTGATAAAACCATTGATGCATTGTATGCTTTTACCAGCTGTGAAAATCCAATTTCTCCATTGTGCTGTGTAATTGATGATAATAAACCTGTTTTTATAGGTGTTTCAGATATCTTAAGATTGTCTACAGACAATACAGTTGAATTGCTAAAATTGGAACTTGAAATTCAGTTAAATGAATTGGAAGAACAATGGCATTTTGCATCTTTAGAACGCATATTTATTGAAAATAGAATCTACCGTGATATTGAAGATGAGGAAACTTGGGAAGGTGTAATTAAGGCTATTGATGAAGGTTTAAAACCGCATATCAAACATTTAAAACGTGCCATTACTGAAGAAGATATTGTTAGATTAACTGAAATTAGAATTAAAAAAATATCAAAGTTTGATATTGATAAGGCAAAACAATTTATAGAAAGTTTAGAAGAAAAAATTGCTGAAGTGAAACATCATTTAGCCAATTTGATTGATTATGCAATCGCTTATTTTAAAAAATTAAAAGTTAAATATGGTAAAGGAAAAGAACGTTTAACTGAAATTCGTTTGTTTGATGATATTGTAGCAACAAAGGTTGTTATGAGAAACACGAAACTCTATGTAAACAGAGAGGAAGGTTTTGTAGGGACGTCATTAAAGCGAGATGAATATGTTGATGATTGCGCGGATATTGATGATGTGATTGTTTTTAGAAGAGATGGTGTAATGATGATTTCTAAAGTTGATGCAAAGACATTTGTAGGAAAAGATATCATTCATATTGCGGTCTTTAAAAAGAGCGATAAAAGAACTGTTTATAACATGATTTACCGCGATGGTAAAAGTGGGCCAAGTTATATGAAACGATTTAATGTAACAGGGGTAACACGTGATAAGGAATATGATTTAACAGCAGGTAATAAAGCTTCAAGAGTGCTTTATTTTACTGCTAATCCTAATGGCGAAGCTGAAACTATTTCCATTAATTTGCGTGCTGTTGGTAGTATAAAAAAACTGAAATGGGATATTGATTTTTCAGATTTGGCAATTAAGGGAAGAAGCTCTAAAGGAAATTTGGTTTCAAAATTTAATATTAAAAAAATTGAATTAAAATCAGAAGGTGTCTCAACTTTAAAACCGCGAAAAATTTGGTTTGATGAAACTGTTCAAAGACTAAATGTTGATGACAGAGGCGAATTATTGGGTGAGTTTAAAGGAGAAGATCGTTTGCTCATAATAACTCAGAAAGGAATTATTAAAACGATAAAACCGGAACTAACAACTCATTTTGAAAGTGATATGATTGTTTTAGAAAAATGGGATCCATCCAAACCTATTTCAGCTATTCATTACGACGGTGAAAAAGAACGTTATTATATCAAACGTTTTATGATTGAACATCCAAATAAGGAGGAGGTATTTATAACAGATCATCCTAAATCTCAATTAGAAATTGTCTCTACAGATTAT
>JADWMI010000242.1 GCA_015767395.1 Bacteroidota bacterium
ATTTCAATTTTGCTACGAATTTCTCAAAATGAGATTTCAATCCTTTCCAATCTTCATTTTCGACTAAAATTTTATCTATCAACGCACCTCCCAAACCAAAACCATCAGCACCAGCACGGATAAATTCTTCTATATTACTAAGTCCAACCCCTCCAGTAGGTAATAATTTAATTTCTTGAAGTGGTCCTTTCACCTCTTTTATATATTGAGCTCCTAACAGTCCCCCGGGAAATACTTTAACCATAGTAGCGCCTAAAGACCAAGCCTGATAAATTTCTGTTGGTGAAAACGCCCCTGGAAAAACAGGGACTCCATTTTCTTTGCAAAACGTGATAATTTCAGAATCAAATATTGGAGTTACAATAAATTGAGCTCCAGCATCTAGTGCTTTTTTTAAATCGTCCATAGTGCAAACTGTTCCTGCTCCAACATTCAACTTACCACCAAATTTTTCAGAACTCTTCTTTATTATTTCTAAGGCATTTGGAGTGTTCAAGGTAATTTCAATAGTTGTTAATCCTGCTGAAAGAAATTGTTCTAAAATATGAGTTGTTTGATTTTGATCAAAACCTCGAATAATTCCTATTAGAGGTATTTGAGTAAATAAATCAAGTGAAAATTTATTTTCCATTTTTTTATTTTGATTTAAACAATCCTTATAAAATAAATTCTGCTGTAAATCTATGGCTGACATTTGTTATTTACTAACCATCTTATTTTTGGTTATTTAAATATATTTCCAGTTGCCCAGCCAAGATAGTTTTATCATAATTTTTAGTTGAAACAACTTCCAAATTATGTTCTAAATCAAATATTTGAATCGCTTTTTGATACAATTCAAGTATTTTGCCTTTCCCAAAAAGCAATATCTTTTGATTCTGACCTTTGAGTGTTTTTAATTCTGAACCAATAATCAATCCACTTAAATAGCTGTAATTTTGATTGTTTGTTAATTTATTTAATACATCGTTGACTCTAACTGAAAAAAGGTTCTTTAACAGTGATTCGTTTCCCGCAAGTTTTACACCTTTTTTATAACTATTCCAATCAATTTCTTTTGGTTCTTCTATTGAATGCATTAATGTGCTCTTTGTTGATAAAAGCTCAAACAATTCACCGGTCATAAAGGTGTCAAAATCTACTATAGTATTACTACTTATTTGTACATGTTTTGAATGTGTTCCTGGTAAAATAATGAGATAATTATTGGGTAAACCTGATAAAATTTTTGAAAGGCCTATAATTTCGACTTCTTCACCTCTCATGAGATTACTACCATTTTTTAACCCGCTAATTAACCAGAAATCATTGTTGTTATTTCTGTCAATTTGCAATTTCTCAATAATAACGGAAGATCCATTTATTGAAAAAGGGGCCTCCGCATAATCTAATTCTTTAATTCCTATTGAAGAAGAAGCCATTCCTGAACATAAAATCGGAAATCCCTGAAAAGATTGTTTCGTTTTGCTCTCTAAATTCACTAAGGACTCAATTATTATTTTGGCAAAAAATTGTACTCTATCTATTTTTTCATTGTTAAACTTCCAATTGTTAAATGTTATAGCAATTCCATCCTCTGAAATTACTTCTCCGATTATTTGTAAACTATCCTTTTTAACCAACCTTAAACGCAACCTTGAAGTACCCCAATCACAACTGATAAAATATTTCATTTCTCTATTTATCATTTTTTACCATTCAGTAACAGATCCGTCTTCATTTCTCCAAATAGGATTTTTCCATTGATGAGCTTTACCCGATAGTTCTCTCACTTTCTCCTCATTTATATTAATTCCCAACCCAGGGGCTGTTAGTAGATCGATAAAGCCATCTTTAACTTCAAAAACTGTTGGGTCTTCAAGATAATCCAGCAGATCGGCTCCTTCATTATAATGAATCCCTAAACTTGATTCCTGAATAAAGGCATTGATAGAACTAAAATCTACTTGTAAGCATGAGGCTAATGCTATTGGCCCCAATGGGCAGTGTGGGGCAAGTGCAATGTCAAAAGCTTCTGCCATAGTTGCAATTTTTTTAACTTCTGAAATACCTCCCGCATGACTTAAATCTGGTTGAATAACGTCTACTATTCCTTGCATGCATATATTCTTAAAATCCCATCGACTAAACAATCGTTCACCTGTTGCAATTGGTGCTGACGTATATGGTGCTATTGATGCAAATGCTTCCATATTTTCAGAAAGGACTGGCTCTTCAATAAACATAGGTTTTAAAGGTTCTAATTCTTTCATAAGCACCTTGGCCATTCCTTTATGAACTCGTCCATGAAAATCAATACCAATTCCTACTGTATCACCTACGGCTTCTCGAACCATTGCCATTCTTTGAACTGCTTGCTCAACTTTAGAAGGATTATCAATCCATTCAAATTCTGCAGTTCCATTCATTTTAACAGCCGTATAGCCTTGCTCAATTCGTGATTTGGCCTGCTCAGCGACTTGGTCGGGTCGGTCTCCACCAATCCAAACATACATTCTCATTTTATCCCTTACAGCACCACCAAGAAGTTCATGAATAGGCACACCGAGGGCTTTACCTTTTATATCCCATAAGGCCTGATCAATTCCTGCTATAGCACTCATTAATATAGGACCTCCACGATAAAACCCGCCTCGATATAAAACTTGCCATAAATCTTCAATTTTTCTTGCATCAGCACCTAAAATATACGGCTTTAACTCTTCAACAGCTGCTTTAACAGTAGTAGCGCGACCCTCCAAAACAGGTTCGCCCCATCCAGAAATACCGCATTCTGTGGTTATTTTAAGAAACATCCATCTCGGTGGAACTTCAAATAATTCAATACTTTTTATTTTCATTGTTATTAATTTAAAAGAACAAACTTAATAATAGGATAATAGAAAACCCTACTACAGATATAATTGTCTCCATCACTGTCCATGATTTTAACGTCTGTTTCTCTGTCATTCCTAAATATTTTCCAACCAACCAGAACCCAGAATCATTTACATGCGAGAGTATCGTAGAACCTGCTGCAATCGATAAAACCAATAGTGCTTTTTGAATTTCAGAAACTTCCGTTAATATCAAAATAGGGGATAACATTCCTGCTGCGGTAATCATAGCAACAGTTGCTGAACCTTGTGTAACACGTATTATAACTGCTAAAATATATCCCAATACTAAAAGAGAAATATTCATGTCAGAAACTGTATCGGCAATGGCTTCTCCAATACCGCTATCTATTAATATTTGTTTAAAAACCCCTCCTGCACCTGTAATAAGAATTATTAACCCAGCAGGACCAAGGGCCTTACTACTCAATTTTAACAATTGATCATTAGAAAAGCCTCTTCTTGTTCCCAGTACATAGAGACTCAACATAGTTACTAAAATCAGAGCAACAAATGGATGACCTAAAAATTGCATCACATCTATAAATGAATTTTGAGTAATTATTTCTTGATTAACTAGAGTTCCTAAAGTAGTACTTACAAGTATTAAAATAAGCGGTAGACCAATCAATGTTCCAATTAAATAAAATGGAGGAAGCGAAATATTCTCATCCTCTTCAAAATGTAAATCTGGCACTTCAATATTTATTTTTTTTGCTATATACTTACCAAAATACGGCCCAGCGATGATAGCGGTAGGAACTCCTGTAATTACACCAAATAAAATTACCCAACCTAAATCGGCACCAATAATTTCTGATACAGCTACTGGCCCAGGCGTTGGTGGTATAAAAGCATGAGTTACTGCTAATCCAGCAAGCAATGGTATTGCATAATATAATAAGGATCTTTTACTATTTCTTGCTAAGGAATAAACAATAGGAACCAAAATGATGAAACCTACATCTAAGAATACCGGTATTGATATTAAAAATCCAGTTAATACTAAAGCCCAAGGAGCTTTTTCCTGTCCAAATTTTTTGAGAAGGAATTTCGCCATGGATTTAGCACCACCTGAGTCTTCAAGTATTTGTCCGAATATAGCTCCAACACCTACTATAATTGCAACAAAACCAAGAATTCCTCCCATTCCGTTTTGAACGCTTTTTAAAACTTCATCTGCAGGCAACCCACTTGCTAATCCCGTGAAAATACTCACAATTAACAATGCTAAAAAGGGGTTTGTTTTAAACTTTAATACCATTATTAACAATAACAATATTGCTATTGAAACTATTAAAAACAACAATCCTGTGCTCATATTAATATAGATTAGTTAACTGAATTATTT
>JADWMI010000008.1:0-1274 GCA_015767395.1 Bacteroidota bacterium
CTGAAACCTAAGAATGGTGTCTTTTACAATTATACCTTTATCAATATTTATCGCATTTTTAATGGTCTTATTTTCATTCCAGCTCTCACGACCAGATATCACAGATGGTAGATGCGTAATTAATGCGGCAGAAATGGACCTGGAAGCACTTTCCCAAAAATAACTTGGGGTATGATCTACGGCATAGTAATCAATTTTATCAATGGCTATCATTGGGTTTTTGAACGTGGTAGGTTTGGCAAAATAAAATCCCATACCCTCATCACAACTCACATCTATAATTAGTGTTCCGGGCTTGAGCATAGATTTTTCATCCTCTTTTACATAATCAATTGGATCATCCGTATCCTGATATGTTCCATTAATAATTATTTCAGATTCATTTATTAAATCCATTAACGATCGTTCTGAACCATCGTGTTCAACAACAATCAATCTAGGCTCGTTCCCATTTCCTTTTCTAAGTCTGGCATAATGTACACCTAATACTTCTTCTCTAACCTCATGATCTGGTCTTTGAATACAGATAGTAATATCTCTAAAGCCATGTGCTTTTAGCGCATAAATGGCGCCTCTACTTACCGCTCCAAAACTAAAGACGATTACTTTTCTTTGATTTCCATAATGACCATCTATTCCCTTTAATTGAAGTGCATGTATCACAGCACTATATCCAGCCATTTCATTATTTTTATAAAAAGTATGTCTTCCCATTTGCCCACTAGGGCTCCATACATACATATCTTCAAAAGCAATCAAGGTTAATTTTTTATCAATGGCTGTTTGTGTAATTTGCATTTGCTGGGCACAATGAGGATAACCCCAAATGGTACCGCCATCTTTCAGTTCTTGTAAATCAGATAGAATGGGTTTGGCAATTATGGCATCACCAATATCAGCTAATATTTCACTTCGTGTTGCTATTCCACCAGTTAAATCACTAATTTCTTTGTCTTCAATATTGAAAGGCAAGCCATAGCCCTTTTCAAAAATAAGTTGTTTACGAATATGTTCAGGAAGTCTTTTTAAATGTTCTGGATGAATAGGCACGCGCCTTTCGTCTTCTTTTTTTGAAGTTCCTATAACCCCCATTTTTAATAAAGCCATGTGTTTTTTGGATTTAGCCGAATTGCAGAGTAATGAAATGAGCAAAGCGCAAGATTTAAATTACTATTATATAGTTATTTTCTAGCAAACAGGCATTAAGTTGGTGGCTAGAGTTTCATTAATTAAAGGCTAAAGAAGAAAGCCTAAACAATTCGCGGAAGTGCTGC
>JADWMI010000008.1:1374-3853 GCA_015767395.1 Bacteroidota bacterium
GGATATAAAGTCATTGCCAATTCAAAAAGGTTAAGCGCATCATTCATCTTGTTATCTCGTATACAGTTGTAGCCTTGCGTATTCAAATAACTTTCTTCAGGAATGTATGTTTTACCTATAAGTAAACTGTATTTTTTATAATGATTGATCGCTGCTTTTACATAACCATCTTTCACAATATCCGATTGGAAAGCTTGCATTTGTAAATCAAAGGCTTCTAAATCAATTTTATTTTGAATATTTTTTCTGGAAAGGTTAAAGTGATTGTACCTTGTAATAGGACCAACAGATTCCAGTATTCCTGTCATTTGATTGTTATGGAGTGAAAATTTTATGGTAGCGTTCATGTTTCTCAAGCTATCAAATATTTTCAAAACCAATCGATTTTTTTCAAGTTTGGCTTCTTTCACAATCATGGTGTCTTTTCGATCAGGAGCATAGAAGGAAAGGCTCACTTCGAGCTTGTTATCAACATAACTGGCCTCTAAAATGATTCCCAGATAATTGAATCCGTAGGTAGAAGTTCCGTACCATTTCCCTGTGATATTTTTTATATCAATATTTTCACCTTCAGGCAATACAGGAATATTGTAACTTGGTTTGGGTTGCTCAACATTGGGATAATCACCAGATTTTTGCAAGGCTTTAACTACCGACCAGCTCGCTGTTTGAATGGCTTGGGCATCAGCCATTGAAATAGCTGTCAAAGATTTCGTTTCTATTGAAGGTGCTCCTGAACTGGATAATATTTTACCTGAAACCTTTCCAGACAATCCTATTGGATTCACTTCAAACAGTGTGGAAAATATGGTGCTGGCAGCTAAGTAAGATCCCATAGGGGAAGGATGTGAGCCATCCGCTACATAAAAGTTGAATTGGTCATTGATTCTCAGCTGATCCCACGCCAAGCCAACAGGAGCCAGTATTGCATCGAGTTCTTTGGCTATTGATGAATATGCATAGGTTAGTATTTCTTGTTCCTCAGGATTGTCGCTCCTTGACCAGGTCATAAAAAAAACTGTTTTGGCATCGACTTTTTTTATTTCTTCATCAAATTTTCGGGCATACTCATAGAACAAATCCGTTTGTCCAAAATAGAAATCGTCGTCAATTACAACACCCATTCCTAGTTTGCTTTGTTCTTGAAGTACAACATAATCCCAATGTCCAGATCTGATTGCTTGAATCGATTTCTCTTCTTCCCAATGTCGCTTCAGGGTCATACCTCCTTGACTAACCAACTGCGTTTCTATAACTTGATTTGGGAATTTTTCTTGGGCCATACCCTTTACCAACTCTGGCAAACTGTTATAATAAGTATAGCTGTTCCCTATAAATAGGATTTTTGTAGTATCAGATACCATGGACTGAGACCATGAAAGTGTTACGGATACTAGGAAAATAAAAGTTAGAATTTTCTTCAATTGTTGCATTTGAATGATTTTAGTTTGCTCAAAAGTAACTATAAAATTTTTATAATTAAAGCGTAAGGAAAGGGCAAGGAAAGGTTAAGGAAAGGGCAAGGAAAGCGCATCCAGCTTGTGAAATTATATTTAGTATATTGAATTTGCCAAAACTATAAATAATAAAACTACACCGTACTAGCCAAAATATTAAATTCAATAATATAGAATGTTTCTAAATCATAAAAAGCTTAACTTTATATATCTAAAAATGGCGATTTCAAAACTGCAATTTCCCATAATTTAACCTGTCAGTACTTATTAGAGATGAGAAAATTAAAGACTATAATTATAAACAATTTAAAAGGAAAAAGAATATTGTTTCTTTTTCTTCTTACAAATATTGTTTATGCATTTATGCTGACAATTAGCATTCCAAAAGTAATGTCGTTTTCGAATGGCTTAAAATTATTGGATATGATGCCTACAGGGTATGATTCAGGCTATGTGAACAAACTATTTGAGGCCTTAGGAGACAATGGGCGAACTGTTTATTTATACCATCAAATTCCAATAGATATGATTTACCCCTTTCTTTTTGGGATAAGCTATTGCCTGATTTTGGCATACTTTTTAAAGAAATTAGATAAATTAAAAGGGGCTTTCTTCTATCTATGTTTATTGCCCTTAGTTGCTGGGATTTTTGATTATTTTGAAAATTTTGGAATCATTAAAATGCTAACAGATTATCCGAATTATTCACTGAATTTAATAAAAATAACCAATAGTTTTACAGTCATCAAAAGTATAGCTACAACTGTTTATTTTTTAGTGCTTATAATTATTTTAATTTTATTAGGAATAAAGGTTTTAGCCAGCAAGGAGAAAGTAGTTGAATAAATTATGTAGAGGTGTTAATTTTTAACATCGAGAGCATCTCGCAGGGCATTTCCAATAAGCATAAAAGCCATCACCAAACTCATAATTGCCAAACCAGGAATTACAGCTAAATACGCTTTTCCTAAAATAATATAGCTATAATGATCTTTAATCATAGCACCCCAAGAGGGCGTAGG
>JADWMI010000008.1:3953-16250 GCA_015767395.1 Bacteroidota bacterium
ACCTGCCAAAATCCCTTTCCTAAGGCGAGGGTAATGGCAATTACCAATAATAAGGTTGGTATAGACCAAGTAATATTGATGACCCACATAATAAGAGCATCAATTTTACCGCCGTAATATCCGGCAGCAGCACCAATTGAAATACCGATAACCAATGAAATAAATACAGCAATAAACCCAATGAAAAATGAAATTCGGGTACCTATTAACATTCTGCTTAATAAATCTCTACCGTATTTATCGGTTCCCAGATAGAAGGTTTTTGATTGAATGTATTCAGAAATAGGTTTGTCAAATTTTGATAGGGGATAGGTTTTGGTTAAGCTTTCTAAATTGTTTTCTGTATAAGTTTGGATGGTTAATTCACTATCTATTACAGTAAAGTTAGCAATCGGAATTTCAGTTTGCTGGTTTTTATTGCCAAACAGCAGTTTTTGAATGAATGGTTGGTCAACTTTTTTTTCTGAAGGAAGGGTTAGCATTAAAACTTCGAACCCGGGTTTTTTGGAATGAATTTCTAAATGCATTTGATTGGCATTGTTACTGTTATCAGGAGCCAACAAATACGCAAATACAGCTATAAACCCGCAGAGCATAACAAACCAAAAACTAAGCACTCCAGTAGTGTTTTTTTTAAACTTCTGGAGTGCTAATGTTGTAAGTGAATTCGATGTATTTTTCAATAGTTGTACTTTAAAAAGTAAAGTTACAATATTTAAACTTTAATTTTTTACTAAATGATAATCTGGTTTTATTGTCAACTCATTTAAAACATTTAAAGCCTCATCGATATAAATATCTTTCTTTAAGTTTTTATGCCAAGCTTCGCGCTTTTCGGCCAAGCTTTCATCGGTTTTAACTAAATCTTGTTCGTATAAAGGTGAGTTAAAAGTCAACGTTGTAGTATAATCTCTAAGGGCTTTGAATTTTGAGGCCGCTTCTTCATGATTTGCAATGTCTTTTTGATAAGCCTCAAGGTTTAAATAAATCAATGAGTCGTCTTGTGATTTTTTCAGCCACTTCGCATTTTCATCAATTAGTTTAAAAGTTTCGTTGGTGGAAATGCGTTTTTTGCTATTGTTAACAACAGCATCAAAATTTTCATAATTATTCCAAAGCGTATATTCAGCCGCTGGTACTCTATCAAATACCAAGGCCTTTTTTTCATCGCGTTCACCAATTTCTAAATAGGTATATCTGCTTGGTAACATAATGTCAGAATGTACACCTTCTAATTGTGTGGAACCTCCATTAATTCTATAAAATTTTTGAATGGTCATTTTTAAAGCGCCCATATCCTCATCTAAATTAACGTAACGGTTTAGGTCCAAAACACTTTGTACAGTTCCTTTTCCGAAGGTTTGTTTTCCGCCAATAATTACGGCCCTCTTATAATCTTGCATAGCAGCAGCAAAAATTTCAGATGCTGATGCAGATAATTCATTGACCAAAACAACTACAGGACCGTCCCATTGAATTTTTGAATCCATATCTTTTTTTATTTCAGGTTCGGTATCTCTATATTTTACCTGAACAATTGGACCTTTGTTTATAAACAATCCTGAAATTTCAATAGCTGTTTGTAAAGATCCACCGCCGTTGTTTCTTAAATCTATGACCAACCCTTCAATATTTTCTTTTTTTAATCGCTCAATTTCTTGGGCCATATCAGAGGTAGAGTTTCTGGAATTTCTTTTATCAAAATCTATGTAAAATTTTGGTAAGTCAATAACACCAAAAGTTCTTCCGTCTTTTTCGACAAGACTTGATTTTACAAAAGTTTCTTCCAACTCAACAATATCTCTAATGATAGTGATTACTTGTGTGGTTCCATCAATTTTTTTAACGGTTAAATTAACTTCAGTGCCTTTTTTACCTTTTATAAATTCAATGGCATCATCTAAACGCATTCCAACAATATCAAGTGGCTCTCCATCTGCTTGTGCTACTTTTACAATTAAATCACCAACTTCTAAATCGCCTTGTTTCCAAGCGGGTCCACCTGAGATTAATTCAATTACCTTGGTGTATTCATTTTGTTTTTGAAGTCTAGCTCCAATACCTTCAAGTTTTCCAGACATTGATTGATCAAACCTCTTTTTAATTGAAGGATCGAAATAAGAAGTATGTGGATCAAATTGTTCCGTAATGCAGTTGATATAAGTTGTAAACCAATCTGAATAAGTTAGTTCGTCAAATCGTTCATAAAACTCGGTCATATTGCTTACAACGCGCGCCCTTGATTCAGTTTCCAATACATTCACTGGTTTTATTTCATGTTTTGAGTCCTTTTCTGAATTTTCATTTTCTTCTTTTATTTTATCGTGAAGAATAAACAGGGTGCTGATTTTTAGTTGCTTGGTCCAAACGTCAATTAGTTCCTCTTTGTTTTTTGCAAATGGTGATTTTTCATAATCAACATCTAAAACTTCTTCTTTTTCAAAATCAAAAGGCTGTGATAAAATTTCGGTGTAATACGTTTTAGATTCATTAGAACGTTCTGTGAATCTATTGTATACTAAAAAGAAAAATGATAAGTCTTCACTTTTAATTTGATCATCAATTAGATATTGATATTTTGAAAATTCATCAATATCTGATTGCATGAAATAACGTTTAGAAGGATCTAAATTGTCTATAAAGTTATTGTAAACATCATTAGAGAAAGCATTGTTAATATTTGTTGGCTGATAATGACCTTCAGTTAATACGTATCTTAAAATAGTTAATAATACCTTATCTTTTGGGTCTTCGTTTGCCACTGATTCAAAACTTGTAAACAAGCTTAAAACAAATAGTATTGGCAGTATAAATTTAAATTTTCTAATCATCATCTGTCGATTCCTTTTAATAGTTAGTGTAATTGTTAATAACGAAAATAGTGCCAGTATTTATTAACGAGTCTAATTTAACGTTTTTTTATAAATTCCTTTAAAAACTTCTGAAATTTTAATTTCATTCTCGTCGTAAATTTCCCAAAGTTGTGTTATTGAGCCGTCTTCGTCTTGAATCCAGCTTATTTGATTGTAATAATTTTTGTTATTTCCTTTAATTAATTCACTTTTTAAAGTCATAATGCCATTCACAAAATTTCCTTTTAGCTTTAAAACAAAATCTGAATTGTCTACCCAAATCTGATTCCAAGAATCATCAGTACTATTGTAAAAAACGGTACTACTTCCTCTGCGTTCATCTTCTACCCATTTTTCAAGAATTAAACAACTGCCCGAACCTTTGGTTATTGAATTGATTCCAACTAATTTTTCATTATTATCATAGACATTCCATTCTCCCAACCAAAAATCAAACTGATTGTATTTTTCGGTACAACAAGCGCAATTCGTCTCGGTTATTTGTGCCATTGTTATTTGAAAACTAAAAATACAAATAAGATAACCTAGCTTCTTCATTAATTTACGGAGCATGTTTTTCACAATATTAGTAAAATATAAGTTGAATAATCACTACAAAATGTTAAATTTTAATTTCATAAAACCCAATTAAATATAGTAGTTTTGTTACTTATTATGAAGACAATGAATAAAAAACCTTTGATATTGGTTACCAATGATGATGGTATTACCGCTCCTGGAATTAGAACACTAATTTCAGTAATGAATGAAATTGGAGAAGTTGTAGTGGTGGCACCCAATAGCCCGCAAAGTGGGATGGGACATGCTGTTACTATTGATGACACGTTGTTTTGTGATGAAATAAAGGTTGATGATGGTCCACAAAAAGAATTTCATTCTTCTGGAACGCCAGCTGATTGTGTAAAATTTGCCGTTAGTGAAATTTTAGATAGAAAACCTGATTTGTGCGTTTCTGGAATTAACCATGGGTCCAATTCATCTATCAATGTAATTTATTCAGGAACTATGAGTGCAGCTGTAGAAGCAGGTATTGAAGGTATTCCTGCCATTGGATTTTCATTGTTAGATTATTCCTGGAATGCCGATTTTGAACCTTTAAAAAAACACATCAAACAAATTACTTTAAATGTATTAGAAAATAGTTTGCCAGATGGGGTTGTGTTGAATGTGAATTTTCCTAAAACAGAAACATTTAAAGGCATAAAAATTTGTAGACAGGCACGTGCCAATTGGGTGGAAGAATTTGATAAAAGAGAAAACCCTAGAGGTAAAAAATATTATTGGTTAACAGGTAAGTTTGTAAATATGGACAAAGGAGAAGATACCGATGAATGGGCCTTGGCAAATAATTACATTTCGGTGGTGCCAGTGCAATTCGATTTAACCGCACACCATTTTATCCATAAATTAAATAATTGGAATTTATAATCTTAAGCTGAAATGAATAAATTAAATATTAAAAAAGAAATTTTAATTGGGTTTTTAGTTGCTATAGTGGCAACCTCTTTTGGTTGTTTTATATTTATAGAATTTTTCTCGAAATTTGATTTTACTAGAAGTTTAGAATTGATTAAGGAAGGGAATTTAGAAGGAAAAATTTTGGTTTTAGGTGCCATTGCTAATTTTTTTGTTTTCTTTACTTTTTTAAAAAAGAAGCAAATTTACAGAGCACGTGGTGTTTTAATGGAAACTTTTGTTGTTGCTTTTATTGTATTGTTGTTAACCCTTTTTTCTGAGTAACATATTATGAAATATTATATTATTGCTGGTGAAGCTTCAGGTGATTTACACGCATCAAATTTAATGAAGGCTTTGTTAGCGCAAGATTCAAATGCTGAAATTAGATTTTGGGGAGGCGACTTAATGCAAGAAGTTGGCGGTACTTTGGTAAAACATTATCGCGAATTGGCTTTTATGGGCTTTCAAGAAGTTTTAATGAATATTGGAACCATTCTCGGCAATATTAAATTTTGTAAACAAGATATTTTAGCATTTAAACCTGATGCATTAATCTTAATTGATTATCCCGGTTTTAATATGCGAATTGCAGAATTCGCAAAAAAGGAGGGCATAAAAGTACATTACTATATTTCACCACAAATTTGGGCTTGGAAAGAAAATCGCATCCATAAAATTAAAAGAGATGTTGATGAGATGTACGTGATTTTACCTTTTGAAAAAGATTTTTATGAAGTCAAGCATCGATTTCCTGTGCATTTTGTTGGGCACCCATTAATTGATGCCATTGCAAATAGAACCCAAGTTGATGAAGTTGCTTTTAGAAAGGAATTTCAATTATCCAGCAAGCCAATTATTGCTTTGCTCCCAGGAAGTAGAAAGCAAGAGATTAAAAGTATGCTTTCCATTATGCTGAAAATGGCCGATAAGTTTCGTGATTACCAGTTTGTTATTGCCGGAGCTCCAAGTCAGGATTATGAGTTTTACCAGCAATTTATTAGAAATGAAAATGTAAAATTCATTGACAATAAAACATATGATTTACTGTCGGTTTCGTATGCGGCTTTGGTGACATCAGGAACTGCTACATTGGAAACAGCTTTGTTTAAAGTACCAGAAATAGTTTGTTATAAAACCAGTTGGATTTCTTATCAAATAGGAAAGCGATTGGTTGATTTGAAATATATTTCATTGGTAAATTTAATTTTAGATAAAGAGGTCGTAAAAGAATTAATTCAATCTGATTTTAATGAAATTACTTTGGAAAAAGAACTTCATAAAATTTTAGAAGGCAAAAAGAGGGAGGAACTATTCTTAAACTACTACCAGCTAGAGAAAAAACTAGGAGGTATAGGTGCTTCAGAGAAAGTTGCTGAACTTATTGTAAACTAATTTATGGCGCTGGCTGTATTTTTAGTTTGTAAACAGAAAGACGATACGAAATTAACCACTAACAATAAATTTAGCCAAACAGCATGTTTAAAAATCTACTAAATTACATTGTACAAGGTTTGTTATACCTTGCTCCAATAAGTGTTACTGCATATATAATATATGCGGTTTTTACTTTAATTGATGATTTTTCGAAAGATTTAATTGCCAAATTCTTTGATGTTTCAATTCCTGGAATTGGATTTTTAAGTCTGGTGCTGGTTTTAATTATTGTTGGTTTTGTTGGGCAAACATTTATTGCGCGACCATTAAGACAAGTATTGCAACAGGTTATTGAAAAAATCCCCTTGTTAAATTTCATATACAAAGCCCTAAATGATTTGTTTGCTGCTTTTATTGGGAAAGAAAAGAAATTTAGTAAGCCTGTTATGGTGAAAGTAAATTTGAATAGTGATCTTGAGAAGCTAGGTTTTATTACTGAAGAAAATTTAGAATTTTTAGATCAATTAGATAAAGTCGCAGTTTATTTTCCAATGTCTTATACTTTTTCGGGTGAATTGTTTATTGTGCCTAAAGAAAATATTAAACCTGTAAATGCAAACTCAAGTGAAGTCATGAAATTTATAGTTTCTGCCGGGATGACGAGTATTAGTAAAAAGGAAAAATAACAATCTATAATAAAAAGGAGTTAATAAAAAACGCTAAAACTTTTTTAAGTTTTAGCGTTTTTTAAGTTGTTATAAATTATTTTTTTATTGGCAAAGCGCTTCAAGGGTATCTTCAATATCACCAGGAGTACTCATAATTTTCATAAAAGTTCCCATTGTTAATTCTGGCCAATGCAGCGCAATTCTATATTTTCCGTGAAGCATCGTGGCTGTTTTTCCTTGTAAAATAATTTCATATGGCATAGCAGCAACATGATCTTCACCAATTATTGGTAAAAAAACAGCTTCTCCATCTTCCTTACTTCTAAGTCCAACACCAAAAACAGCTATTTTTTTATCTGGATAAACAATTTTGTACACTTCAGTTGTTTGCCCCTTTTTAGCTTTTAAATTATTTTCAATGATTTTTAAACCTTCTTCAAAAGAACTATATTCATTCAATTCTATAGGGTCTGTAAAGTATGGCATCATTATTTTATAATGATATTTTTTTAATTTATCAGCTTCAACAACACCTCCAAACGGTTTAAATTCAGATCCAACTGAAGCCAAAGCATTTTTAACATCTTTACTGAAAGTTTCAAAAATTGTTTTATATGAATTGTAATTGTCTGCTAAGTAAGCTCTTAAAATATAATCTGGATTGGTGTAAGAGATGGTTACTTTGCCATCCTTAGCGATTAAACCAACCTTATGAGCGGCCCCCAAAGCACCTCTGTCTGTTACCTTAACTACCGTGTTTTTTAATTCAGTATTTGTAAAAGCAATGACCTTTAAATTACTATTGCCTTCTGGATTCGATTGTCCTAAAATGGTAAATGAAGCGTTGTTTAGTGCTGCAATAACTTCATCAGATACTTGTTCAATGGTTTTTGAAGATTCTCCAACTTTAATATAAGGAGAGAACTCTTGTGCGATTGCTGTAATATTAAAAATAAGGATGGTTAAACTGCTGAAAATTAGATTCTTCATAATTGATTGGTTTATAATTCATCAAATTTATTGTATATTGAAGTGTGTATTTATGATAAAAATCACTCTGTAACTATTGTTACCATAAACAAATATTTCAAAAAATGGATAAAGAAGCTATTTATAAATTGTTGGATGATAATAAGAACCCAAGAGGTATTGAAAACTGGAATAAAATGGAGATTCAAGATTGGTCTAGCTTTGGAATTGGTTTAACACAGCTTAAGAAATTGGCCAAACAAATTGGGAGAAATCACGATTTGGCACAAGTACTTTGGAAAGAACCTAATTACGATGTTAAAACAATGGCTATCTTAACTGAAGAGCCAAAAAAAGTAAATCAAACGCAAATTGAAGAGATGGTAAATGATGTTGGTATGTGGATAATGAGTCATACCTGGGTGCAAAATTTGTTTTGTAAAGTGCCTTTTTCCAAGGTGCTTGCAGAGGATTGGAGAGTTTCTAAAAACGATGTAAAAAGGCGTTGTGGCTATAGTTATTTGTATTATTTATCAAAAGATTCTAAAACGCCTGACGCTTATTTTACACCCATTTTAGATGAAATTAAGCGACAAATTCAACTTGAAGAAAATTATGTGAAAGATGCAATGAACAATGCTTTATTCGCAATTGGTCAGCGCTCAAAAGAAATGAATGCCCTGTGTATCTCAATTGCAGAGGATGTGGGGAGAATTTCAGTTTATTATGGCGATAATTCTTGTGAAGCAGTGGATGTAATAAAGCATTTAACTTCAGAAAGAATGAAAAAGAAATTTTCTTAATTTTTTTTGTAGCTTTATAGAGCTATGACAAAGTTTTTGAAATTCATTCCTGTTCAACTTACTTTATGCCTTGTTTTGGGTATTTTATTTGGCTATTATTTTGAGTTTGAGCCAAATATTTTATTTATTATTTCGGGTTCAATAGTCCTAATATTTTCGGTAGTTTACTATGCTGCAGATAAAAATTTTGAACCTTCAATGTTATTTGTAGCGGTAACTTTTATTCTTTCTTTTTTTATTGGAATTGCTGCAATTACCTTTAAAAATGAGGAAAACAACAAAAAATTTTATGGGAATCAAAAGGAATTCTCTGTTGAGAGTTCGCAAACAGCAACACTTATCATTTCTAAAATATTAAAACCAACGGCGTATTACAATAGATATGAAGCCGAAATGGTTCAATTAAATTTAGAAAAAGTTAGCAGTAAAATTTTAGTGAACATTTCAAAAGACAGTACTTTTAAGGGCTTAACTGTTGATGATAGATTATTAGTGAATACTTTATTAAGTGAAATTCCATTGCCTAAAAATCCGTATGGTTTTAACTATAAGAATTATTTAAAAAACCATCAAATTCACCATCAAATTTATTTAGCGAAATCTCAATTTTTAAACTTAGATAGGCGGAACACAAGTATCAAGGGTTTGGCAGCTGACGTTCGTGAATCTATTAATATTGCATTGAAAAAGAAAGGATTTAAAGATAATGAATTGGCTGTGATAAATGCCTTGTTATTGGGTCAGCGGCAGGATATTTCAAGTGAATTAATGCAAAGTTACGTTGGTGCCGGAGCCATTCACATATTGGCAGTCTCAGGTTTACATGTTGGAATTATTTTGTTAATCCTCACTTTCTTGTTGAAGCCTTTAAATTATTTAAAAAATGGAAAAATAATGGCTTCTGTAAGTATTGTTATTTTATTGTGGATGTTTGCAATCCTTGCTGGCTTGTCAGCTTCAGTAGTAAGGGCTGTGACGATGTTTTCTGCCATTGCTATTGGAATGTATTCAAATAGAATTACAAACATCTACAACACCTTAGTAATCTCTATGTTTCTTTTATTGCTAATAAATCCTTTTTATTTGTTTGAAGTGGGATTTCAGTTAAGTTATCTGGCGGTTTTTGCGATTGTTTGGATACAACCAAAAATTTATCGTTTATGGCAACCAAAGCTATGGATCGCAGATAAATTTTGGCAATTGTTTACAGTTTCTATGGCGGCTCAAATTGGGGTTTTACCACTAAGTTTGTATTATTTTCATCAGTTTCCAGGCTTGTTTTTTATTTCTAATTTGGTAATTATTCCATTTTTAGGAATTATATTAATCTCAGGTGTATTAGTCATGCTACTAGCAGTTTTGGATTTATTACCCCAAATATTGAGCGATGGTTATATTTTTGTAATTCATCAAATGAATAATTTTATAAGTTGGATTTCGAATCAGCAGGTTTTTATCATTCAAAATATTACCTTTTCATTTGCTATGCTTTTAGCATTTTATGTGGTTATATTTTTCATGTTAAAATGGACTGAAAAAAAGAATTTTCAAAGATTGGTACTTGTATTGGTTTCAATAATGGTGTTGCAATCTGTTTTTATTTTTGAAAAACAGCGGTTAAATGCAGCACATGATTTTATAGTTTTTAATAAAAGTAGAGAAAGCGTTATTGGAAAACGCTTGGGAAATAAGTTGCTAATTGACTCTTCAATTTCAGATATTTCAAAAAACGAATATCTTATTAGAAATTATTTGGTTGGGACTGGGCTTGATTCGATTTCAACTTCAACTGAAACACAAAATTTACAGCATTTTAAAAATGAGACCATATTGTTAATAGATAGTTTGGGACTTTATAAGTTGAGTTCTATAAAGCCTACAATTGTCGTTTTAAGGCAGTCTCCGAAAATAAATTTAGACAGATTGTTAAATACCATTCAACCCAGATTAATTATAGCTGATGGATCAAATTATAAAAGCTATGTTTCGAAATGGAAAGAAAGTTGTATTAAAAATAAAACGCCGTTTCACAGTACAATGCAAAACGGCGCTTTTATATTAAATTAATGATTGTTATTCCTTAAAAGTAGGTACAAAATTAGCGTTGTATTTTTCCCACTCTTCACTTGTTTTAATATTTTTATACTCATTAGAAGCAAATAATTTAACTAAAACCTCAAATTGAGGAACTGTCTTGTATCCAGGAATTGGGGTAATTAAATTTCCCTCTTCATCTAAAAACAGCACTGTCGGAAAAGATCTTATCCCAAAAACTTGAGAAATTTCATGAGAACCATTTCGCCCACTTTTGTTGGGTACATAACTTGGGTTGCCATATTTTTTTCCTTTATAAGTAACCGATTCATTACCTTCAGCATTGAATTTTACGGCGTAATAATGCTCATTCATGTATTCGGCTACATCTGGATTGCTGAACGTATCTTTATCCATTTTTTTACACCATCCACACCAATCGGTATAGCTGTCAATAAATATTTTTTTTGGTGATTTTTCTTGCGCATCTAGCGCTTCTTGGAATGTTACCCATTTAATTTCCTGAGCGGATATTGAAACACTAAATATGATAAATACAAAAACTATTAATTTTTTCATTTTTTAAACTATTTATAAAGTTTGACGCAAAAACATTGCCAAATTTACAAGTACTCGGTAAATTTATTTTACGCCGTGCATTAATTTTTTCAAAACAGGATTCATTAAAAATGCAATCACACCAATAATCATAGGTACAAATGTGAATATTAAAAAGAATGTAGAGATGTCATAGGTTGCGGTAATATCATCAATCATAGCACCCATTTTACCCGATGTTTTGTTTCCAATGGCCAATGCCAAATACCAAACGCCAAACATAAAAGCAATCATACGCGCGGGTACTAATTTACTCACATATGAAAGTCCAACTGGTGATACGCACAACTCACCCAAGGTATGGAATAAATAAGCCCAGATTAACCAAACAATGCTTACCGAAGCTGTTTTAGCTCCTTGTGGTATGCCAGCAGAGCCATAGGCTAAGAATGCAAAACCAAACCCTAATAGAAATAAGCCAATTGCATATTTGTTAGCAGGCTTGGGATTGTATTTACTTTCCCACCATTTTGAAAATAAAGGTGCAAAAGCAATGATGAATAATGAATTCAAAATTAAAAACCAGGTGGCAGGTATTTCAATTTCATTTTCTTTTTTTCTAACTATTGTAGCATCAATATTGGTATTAATGGCAGCTGCTTGTTCAGTAGTTAAATATTTGTAATTCACCCCTTTCTTGTCAAGATCAATAATAGCAACTTTATCGTTTTGGACAAAATCATTCGAAGATCTAATGACGGTGTTATTTTCAATTAAGATTGCATTTTCAGGAACGTTTGTTTCTGAAGTAATGGCAAACGTTTTTAAGGATTCTTCGCCTTTGTCATTTGTTTCAGTAACCTGATATGTTTGATAAGAAATTTCATAAGAGTAGGTGTTGAAATTATTGTAAATTTTCCAAACTACAATTCCCCAAATTAATAAAAAACTAAACCCTAAAATTAAGTTTGATAAAAAATATTTTTTGAAAGTCTGTTTGAATAATAAGAACAAAACCCATGTAATGATAGCAATAGGAACTACTGTAATAATAATGTCAACAATGTTGAATATTAAGGCTGAATTTCCAGATAAAATACGGCTTGTATAATCTTTTGCAAAAATACTCATCGATCCACCAGCTTGTTCAAATGAAGCCCAGAAGAAAATAATAAAGAAAGCAAAAATCACCACCGCCAACATTTTATCTCTTGTTATTGGACTATACCTAATAATTCTTGAACCCAATAAATAAATAAATAAAATAAGCGTAACAATAATGGTTTGATTCGAAAAATCAGTACCACCAAAACTCAGCATATTAAAATCGCCGATTTTTGATAAAGGATCGTTAATTACCCAAGTCAAACCTGCAACAGCAACGATAACAATAAGAATTTTATCTAATAAAGTAAACGGATTTAATTTGTCCTCAATTTTTGTGTGGTCATCTGTTTCTATGGTTTTGTCTTCTTTGTTTGGTTTGCTCCCAGCTTCACCAAAAATCCCTTGTGCCAAGGTGAATTGCAACAATCCTAAAAGCATAAATATACCAGCCAA
>JADWMI010000008.1:16350-17470 GCA_015767395.1 Bacteroidota bacterium
ATCGCCATACTTGCGTGACCCAAGGTCATAATTAAAGCGCCAATTATAATAGCACGGCGATTTCCTAAATATTTATCGGCCAAAGTTCCACCAATAATAGGCGTTAGGTATAATAAAGCAAGATAAGTTCCATACAATGCCAAAGCGTTTTCTCGAGGCCAATCCCAGCCTCCAATGCCCAAAGCACTTACTAAAAACAAAACAAGTAAGGCACGCATTCCGTAGAATGAAAAGCGTTCCCACATTTCTGTAAAAAATAACACAAATAATCCTGACGGATGCCCTAAAACTTGGGTTTCAAAAAATTCGTTTTTAGTTTTGCTCATAGTATTAATTCTTATGCTTTTGCTGTTTCTCCAATAATAAATTTGTCATATAAATACAGGCAAATAACGGTGAAAACACCGATAGCGCTAAACAGCATCCATATTTTTGAAGGATTGTAACTTGTCCATAAAAAATCAGTTAATTGTTGGTTACTCATACCCATCAATTCTCCAGCTTTCGCGGTATAATCATTTTGAGTAAAACCTTCTCCAATTTCTTGAATTTCCAGCCCTCTTTTAGCCACTTCAATTTGAAGTAAACTTATTTTATCTGACCAAGCTTGGTATACATCTCCCGATAAAAATCCAGTAATGTAATTTCCAACAGCAACAGGTAAAAATGATGTTCCCATATACAAGGCTTCTTTTCCTTTAGGAGCAATTTTTCCTACATATTCTGTGAATTTTGGAGAACTAGCCATTTCACCCAAGGCAAAAATGAAAATACCCAATATAACAAAGAATCCATTTCCAGTACTAAATGCCAATCCAATACCAATGGCATTTACAATAATACCTGAGATAATACCATTTAATGGTTTAAAACGCATGACTAAGGTTGAAATAATTATTTGGAATAAAATAATTGCTCCAGCATCTAAATTCACCATCATTTCTGGTGCAATAGTACCATCCTTAGTTCCTATTGCAGCTGCTAATTTTGGTGAAATATTTGCAATGGAATCATAAATAATACTTGTATTCACCCATTGATCAATAAAATTTGGAAGTGTATAAAACAATTGATTAAACATGGTCCAAAACCCAACCATGATTAATAAAAACATGGTAAG
>JADWMI010000008.1:17570-19879 GCA_015767395.1 Bacteroidota bacterium
CCGTCATCAGTTGAATTGGTTAGGTATAAAGCTAAAACTGCAAATAAACCATACCATGCCCAACGTTCAAATAACTCCATGGTGTTGGCTACCCAAAATGCTCTTGGAAACTTTTTAAAAACTTGTGTAAATTTCATTGTGTTTAAATTTTATGAGGTTTGTATTAGATTGTTGACATATTTTAATGAATAATTATTTTTAAATTATAGGATTTAGATGTTCATCATCTTCAGCACCGTGTTTTAAACGTTTCAGCGGTTTTAAAGCAAGAATAAATAACAAACCTATAGTTGTTGTGAATACGAAAATACCTAGAAAAACAGCATAATCTCCAAAGTCACTTGCAGATTCACCAATAATACCTGCAACCTTATTACCTAAACCTGTTGCGGCAAAGTAAACTCCCATCATTAATGAAGCATATTTTATTGGTGCTAATTTTGTGATAAATGACAATGCTACAGGTGAAATACATAATTCTCCAATGGTATGAAAGAAATAGGCCAATACCAACCAAATCATACCTGAAGTCCCAGATTTTTCAAATTCCATAACAGCAAATACCATAAACAAAAATCCAAATCCCATAATTATAATACCCAAGGCCATTTTAAGTAATGAGGAAGCTTCTTTGTTTTTTAATTTTCTTTTTGCCCAAAAGCTAGCCACAGTTGTTGCAAAAAGAATGATAAATCCTGCATTTAAGCTTTGAAACATTACAGTTGGAATTTCCCAGCCAAATAGCACTCTGTTTATTTTAGTGTCTGTATAAAGATTCATCAAACCTCCTGCCTGTTCAAATGCACCCCAAAAAATGATTACCATAATAAAGGAAATTAATAACACTACAAATCGATCTTTAAAAACCTGAGAGTCAAGATCTTTGTATATCATCATTAGTAAGGATGTAATTGCTGTTAAAAAAATAAAAAGTAATCCGTATCCAAAGTCTAAAACGTACCATCCATAGATAGAAGCTGCAAAAAGAATAGAAGCAATCAATAATTGTTTTGGAGAAGAAAATAATTTTGAATAGAGTTGAGCATAAGAAATAGAACCATCATCTTTCTTAGAAGGTATGAAATTCCCAACTTGTTTCAAGTATTTTTGTCCAAAAGTAAAATTAATCAATCCTAAAAGCATTACGAACCCAGCCAATCCAAAACCTGCGTGCCACCCCCATAATAAAACCACTGAACCAACAGTCATAGTTGCTAATAACGAACCCAAGTTAATACCAATATAAAAGATGCTGAAACCCTTATCTCTTCTTATATCACCTTCTTTATATAATCCTCCAACCATTGTTGAAATATTTGGTTTTAACAAACCGACCCCAAGAATAACCAGACCAAGTCCCGTATAAAAAGCCCAAATGTCAGTTAAAATTAAAACACCATGTCCTAAACACAAAATAATAGCTCCTATTAAAACAGATTTTTTTTGACCTAATAGTTTATCTGCAATCATTCCACCAGGAATAGACATTACATAAACCAGCATTGTATACCAACCATATAGTGATAAAGCTTCTTTACTTGTCCAACCTAATCCAGCACCTCTGGCATCATCGCCCAACGTTGAAGTAGTCATATATAATACCAATAAGGCCCTCATCCCATAGTAAGAAAAACGCTCCCACATTTCGGTTAAAAAAAGAACATACAACCCTATTGGTTGTCCAAAAATTTCTTTCTGATGTGGTGCTAATTCGTTTGTTGTCATAATTTTTAGTTAATTAGTTTTTATTTGATAAAACTAATCTTTTTATTAAAAATTCAGTTGATTTATTTTTAATAGCACTTCAAAAAGAATGAACTTATTTGAAAATTAAAATAAATGGGCTGTTTTTTATGCTGAATCAATAACAAAAAAAAGAGGCGGTTTTACTTTTCAAATAGCCTCTTTTTTAATTTGATAATTTATTTTTTTAATAAATATTAAACAACTCCGTGCATTAATTTCTTCAAAGGTTTATTGAATATCATAATTAAAACTGATATACCAACTAAAACAAAACCTAATGTTGAGAATACCGTTATATATTTTTCTAATCCTTGTGCAGCAGTTAATGCTTCTCCAGTATCGCTATGACCACCAGTAAAAGTAGCTATTTTACCACCAACATAATTAGCTATGGCAAAACTTAAAAACCAAGCGCCCATTGCTGTCCCCGCAATGTTTTTTGGAGATAGTTTAGTAACCATTGACAATCCAATTGGAGATAAAAATAATTCTCCTGTAGTATGTAATAAATATAAAAAAACTAAAGTTAATAATGGTACTTGATAAGCTTCGTTTACAAATTG
>JADWMI010000008.1:19979-24233 GCA_015767395.1 Bacteroidota bacterium
TTAATTAAAACGTATGAGATGAAAAGAAACAGCCCTATCAGAATATAGTCTAACCAGCTATTTTGTGTGATTAAAAAATAAGCAACTGGAATTAGAAATAAAGATAAAATTCCAACCATATGGGCTTTGTTTAATCCTGCAAATACTTTTTTCTTTCCTTCTTCAGTAAATCCAAGTCCTTCAGCAGCCGAATAATTTTTTCTTCCACTCCAAAAAATGAGTAATCCTAATAACATACCAATACCTGCAAGACCAAATCCATATTTAAATCCATATGTTTCACCAACATAAGCAATAACTGTGGTGGCTAGTAAGGCCCCAATATTAATACCTATATAAAATATGGTAAAGCCAGAGTCTCTTCTAGGATCATCATCTTCATAAAGCTTTCCAACAATTGTTGAAATATTTGCTTTGAAATATCCATTTCCTACAATTAAGGCACCCATACCAATCATAAGAAATTGTTCTGAGCCTCCTAAAATTATAAACTCACCAATTGCCATTAATATAGCACCCAACATTACCGCGTTTCGATAACCTAGATATTTATCAGCCATTTTTCCTCCAAGTATTGGCGCAGCATAAACTAACCCTGTATAAGCTCCATAAATAAGTGCAGCATCCGCATCACCATTCATTAATGATTTTACTAAATAAAGTGTCAATAGTACTCTCATTCCATAATAACAAACACGTTCCCACATTTCAGAGAAAAACAGTGTCATTAATCCATTTGGATGTCCTTGCATTAATTTTTTATCAGCCATATTAAATATTTAAAATTAGTATTGTTTGGTTTATTTATTGATTATATTTTTAAAAGAGAAGAAGACGCTTTTTTGTCCCCTAAATTTTCTTTGATAAAATTAGTCATTTTAGTATATAAATGTAATCTCGTATTTTTCCCTCTATAAATTCCGTGTGTTCTGTCTGGGTAAATAGCCTGATCAAATGGTTTGTTTGTCTCAATTAAAGCATTTGTTAAACGCATGGTATTTTGCACGTGCACATTATCATCTCCGCTACCATGAACCAATAAAAATGCACCTTGTAATTTATCTGCATAATTAATTGGAGAATTCTCATCATAACCTGCTGGATTCTCTTGTGGTGTTCTTAAAAAACGTTCCGTATACACAGAATCGTAAAAACGCCAGCTTGTAACTGGTGCAACGGCAATGGCCATTTTAAATGTGCCTTCTCCTTTTAACAAGCAGTTAGTGCTCATATGGCCTCCAAAACTCCAACCCCAAATTCCAATTTCATTTTCGTTAATATAAGCCAATTCTCCTAGTTTTTTGGCAGCATCAATTTGGTCAATAGTTTCATATTTCACCAAATTCAAATAAGTAGCTTTTTTAAAATCAGCACCTTTAAAACCAGTTCCTCTACCATCAACACAAGCTATAATATAACCTTGTTCGGCTAAATATTGAAACCAATAATCGTTTGCACTATTCCAGCTATTTTTTACGGATTGCGATCCTGGACCAGAATATTGCGTCATAAACAAAGGATATTCTTTGTTTGGGTCAAAATTTGAAGGTTTTAACATCCAAGCATTAAATTCTCCATTTTCAGTTTTTAAAGTGAAGAATTCTTTTTTTGAAAGCTTGTAGTTTTTTAATTTGCTAGAAAGGTTGTTGTTATTTAAAACCTCTTTTAATAAAGTACCTTTGGCGTTGTGTAAGGTGTAAATTGGAGGGGTGTTTGTATCAGAAAAAGTATTGATAAAATACTTTAAGTTTTTACTGAAGGAAGCAGTATTTGTTCCGCTATCCTTTGTTAAAAGCGTTTTGTTTTTCCCATTTAATTTAACAGTATAAATAGTTCTGTTAGTAGAGCCATCTTCTACCGATTGGTAATAAACTGTTTTGTTTTTTTCGTCAACACCATAAAATTTAGTGACTTCCCAATTTCCAGAGGTCACTTGATTTATTAGTTTTCCATTTTCAGCATAATGATAAATATGATTGAAACCATCCTTTTCGCTTGTCCAAATGAAACTATTGTCTGTTAGAAATGTTAAATTATCGTGAATATCAACATAGGCTTTATCGGTTTCATTTAAAATAACTGCTGAAGAAAAATCCGAAGCATTAACAAAATATAGATTTAAATTATTTTGATGGCGGTTTAAAGTAGTTACACTTAGAGTATTCGCATCATTTGTCCATTTTATTCTTGGAATATATTCATATTCACCAACATTAATAGTTGTTGTTTTCTTTTTTGAAACAGTATAAATATGAAGGGTCACATCTGCATTTTTTTCACCTGCCTTTGGATATTTAAACACTTGTTGGGTTGGGTACAAGGCTGTGCCAGTAATATCCATTGAGAAAGTTGGTACTTCGCTCTCATCAAAACGTAAAAAAGCAATATTTTCACTATCCTTACTCCATTCAAAAGCTTTTACAAAAGCAAATTCTTCTTCATATACCCAGTCGCAAATACCATTGATGATATGATTTTTTAACCCATCGGAAGTTACTTGAGTAATTTCATTTGTTTCTAAATTTTTGATAAAAATATCATTGTTTTTAGCATACGCTACTTTTTTATTATCAGGGGAAAATGTAGGTTCCTGAATTTTATCGTCATCTATTAATTGTAGTGTTTTTGAAGCAATGTCATAAACATAAAAAACACCCAAGCTAGAATGTCTGTAAATAGGCTCAGCATCAACGCCTAAAATCAGTTTTGTTTCATTGTTGTTAAATGAATAGCTCTCAAAATATTTTAAAGCTTCTAAATCTATACTGTTTACAATCGTTTCTATTTTTTCTAAAGTTGCATAGCTGTATTTGTCAACAGTAGTGCTTTGCGTTTCTCTGTTGAAATTTAGTAAAGTGTAAAAATCGCCATTCATAGAATTCAACGAATTCATTCGTTCAGTTCTAAATGTTCCATCCCAAATTTCGGCTAATGTAATTTCTTTTTTTTGTGCTGTTGCTAAGGAAGTTATAGCGATAAAAAGAATAAGTGTTTTTCTCATTAATTATGATTGTCTGAAATAATTTTCAAGTTTAAGGAAAATTTCTCAAAATAGACCTGAGATATGTCATTAATATTCACATTTCACAATTTTACCATTTTAATATTTATTAATTTATCTTTGTCAAAATTTAAATTTTTGCAGAAAATGTCTAAAACCGTTAGCGGATTTTCAAAGTTGAATAAAATTGAAAAAATTGATTGGCTGGTTTCCAATTTTTTTAATAATGATCAAAAAGTAGAAGGCCTTTTAAAGAATTATTGGAATAGTAATAAGGTGTTACAAGATTTACATGATGATTTTATTGAAAACACCATTTCAAATTACTATTTGCCTTTTGCAATTGCCCCTAATTTTTTAATTAACGATAAAGCCTATACCATTCCAATGGTTATTGAAGAGAGTTCAGTGGTGGCCGCAGCATCTTTGGTTGCTAAATTTTGGAGTACGCGTGGTGGGTTTAAAGCAGAGGTAATTTCAACCGTAAAGATTGGTCAGGTTCATTTTATGTATGAAGGGAGTGAAAGTGAACTTCAACAATATTTTTCGGCTATTAAAACTCAATTATTTAAAGTTACTGAGGCAATTACGCAAAATATGAGAAGGCGTGGTGGTGGTATTTTAGGCATTGAATTGAGAGATAAGACGGTTGATTTAGAAAACTATTATCAGTTGCACGTTACTTTTGAAACTGCCGATAGCATGGGCGCAAATTTTATAAACTCTTGTTTGGAAGCCATAGCAAATGAATTTGAGAAGGACGACATTCAAATTGTGATGAGTATTTTATCTAATTATGTACCTGAATGTTTGGTGCGTGCTGAGGTAAGTTGCAAAGTTGAAGAATTATATGCAGAAAATTCTGAATTGTTTGCTCAAAAATTTGTTCAAGCCATTCAAATTGCAAATGTTGAGCCTCACAGAGCAGTAACACATAATAAAGGAGTTATGAATGGTGTTGATGCAGTGGTTATTGCAACGGGAAATGATTTTAGAGCTATTGAAGCAGGGGCGCACGCTTATGCATCAAAAAGTGGCCGCTATAAGAGTTTAACCAATGCTTCAATTGATAATGGTATTTTTAAGTTTTGGATTGAAATTCCGTTGGCATTAGGTACTGTTGGTGGATTAACAAAATTACACCCATTGTCTAAATTGTCATTGACTTTATTGGAAAACCCTTCAGCTAAGGAATTAATGCAAATAATAGCAGTTGCTGGTTTGGCACAGAATTTTGCCGCTTTAAGAGCGTT
>JADWMI010000063.1:0-1122 GCA_015767395.1 Bacteroidota bacterium
TTTTAGCCTTTAAATTCGCCCATATTTAAATACTTGTCCATGCGTTGTTTTACAAGTTCTTTTGGCGTTAAATCTTTCAGCTCTTTGTAAGCTTTCAGAATTGTTTTTTCAACGGCTTTAAATGCAGTTTCACGATCATAATGAGCACCACCCAGCGGTTCTTTAATAATTCCGTCAATTAATTTTTGTTTTTTCATGTCTGTAGCTGTCAATTTTAATGATTCAGCAGCTTCTTCTTTGTGTTCCCAGCTTCTCCATAAAATAGAAGAACAAGATTCTGGGGATATTACAGAATACCACGTGTTTTCCATCATATATACACGGTCACCAACACCAATACCCAAAGCCCCTCCAGATGCGCCTTCACCAATAACAACGGTAATAATAGGTGTTTTTAAACGGGTCATTTCAAAAATGTTACGAGCAATGGCTTCACCTTGTCCACGTTCTTCAGCTTCTAAGCCAGGATATGCTCCAGGTGTATCTAATAAGGTAACAACAGGAATTCCAAATTTTTCAGCCATTTTCATTAAGCGTAAAGCTTTTCTGTAACCTTCTGGGTTCGACATACCAAAATTTCGATATTGTCTTGTTTTTGTATTGTATCCTTTTTGTTGTCCAATAAACATAAACGATTGGTCTCCAATTTTACCCAAACCACCAACCATGGCTTTGTCATCTTTTACGGTTCTATCACCGTGTAACTCCATAAAAGTATTTCCAGTAAGTGAGTTGATATGATCTAAAGTATAGGGTCTGTTTGGGTGACGTGAAAGTTGAACACGTTGCCAAGCAGTTAAATTTTTATAAATTTCTTTCTTCGTGTTTAGTAATTTTTTTTCAATGTTTTGACAGCTTTCAGTCATGTCAACACCACTTTCTTTACCAATTATTTCGCATTTATTCAATTGATCTTCTAATTCCTTAATTGGCAATTCAAATTCTAAATATTCCATGTCGTTTAATATTAGATGTAACTACAAATATACTAACTTATCAATTTGAATTGTTAAGTTATTTCTTTTTTTTATTCTTAAGTATTCCGTTTGTAACCACTGTAATTAATATGATTAAAGCTCCGAAATAAAATTGAGGACTCATTTTTTCTTTTTCTCCAAAAAT
>JADWMI010000063.1:1222-10855 GCA_015767395.1 Bacteroidota bacterium
CCGTTTAAAACTGTGAAAATAGCAGATAAAAAAGCGGCAATCAAAGCATAAATAATACCTAAAGTATATTCACTTTCAAAATTAAAAATAAGATATAAACCTGAAATCACTACCAAACCAAAAAACAGCTCTAAAATGATCAGTCTCCTTTTAAAAAAAATAGGCTCAACAATTGAAGTAAACAAAGCGCCTGTGCTCATGGCTACCAAGGCAACCGAAACATTGGAGGCTTTTATGGCTGAAAAAAAGAAAATCCAATGGGTGGTAATTAAAATACCGCCAATTAAAAATTTGAATAATGCTTTGGGCGGCACTTTAAATGATTTTTTTTTAACTATAAAATAGAGTACAACAAAAATAGTTCCTAGAAGCATTCTATACCAAACCAATGGAATGGCGTCGATACTTATCAATGCACCTAATATACCAGTAAACCCCCAAATAAAAACCAATAAGTGGAGATGTAGGTAATTGTTTAAATTAGTTTTTGGCATTTTTTAAGTATAAAAATAAAGCGATTCCTCCAAAAAACATATTTGGCATCCAAACCATCAAAAGGGAATTGGTGTCTGCCCCAGCGCCTAAAACTTCAGATATTTTAAGAAAAAACACATATAAAAACATGAGCGTAATACCAATAGATAAATTGACACCCATACCACCTCTACGTCTTTTTGAAGCCAAAGAAACAGCTAAAAGGGTTAAAATATAGGATGAAACTGGTAGGCTTGTACGTTTATGAAATTCAACTAAATAGGTGTTTAAATTACTAACACCTCTGTCTTTAGATTGTTTAATGTAATTATTCAATTCAATTGAATTCATTTCTTTAGCCATATAATCTATGCTCACTAAATCATTGGGCATAAAATTAAAAGTGGTGTCTAATTTTCTGCCATATTTAATACTATCTCTATCGCTAAAAATATATCTTTTTTTGTACGAGCTTAATTGATAAGTACTGTCCTTTTCAATCCATTTAATATTTTGGGCCATTAATTTGAACTTCAATTTGTTGCCTTCAAATATTTCATACGAAAAATTGTAACCTGTGTTTCTATTGGTTTGATAATTTTTAATAAAAATATAATCGTTGGGTCCAAGCTGCAAGTTTATATTGGTTAAATAGGTGCTATTTAATTTTTTCTTTTTTAAGTAGTTTCGCTCAAATTTATTAAATATTTTATTACTCTTAGGTACTATAAAATGGTTCATACCTAATGAGAAAATGGTGACTATGGATGCCCCAATAAAATAAGGTTTTAAAAAACGGGTGAATGATATTTTTGCGGAATGAATTGCAATAACTTCAGAATTACCGGCCAATTTAGAAGTAAAGAAAATAACGGCAATAAACAATGCCAAAGGCATAAATGTGTTGCCATAAATAATAATAAAATTCACATAATAATCACGTATGATTTCACCAACAGATAAATTGGCATGTCGCAAAAATTTATCTACTTTCTCAGAAATATCAATTGCAATTGCAATTGGTATTAACAAAGTAAGTACTAAAGCAACTGAACTTAAAAATTTTTTTAATATGTATTTATCTAGAATTCTCAAGTTAAAATCTTAATACAAAGGGTTAAATAAATTCATTACAGTCGTTTGTCCATTTGTTTTACCATGCGGTTTTTCCACTCGGTAAAATCTCCTGCTAATATATGCTTTCTTGCTTCCCGAGTCAACCACAAATAAAACCCTAAATTATGAATAGAAGCAATTTGTTTTCCTAACAATTCTTTTGAAGCAAATAAATGGCGTAAGTAAGCTTTTGAATAGTAGGTGTCAACAAATGTAGTTCCCATTTCATCAATGGCTGAAAAGTCATCCTCCCACTTTTTATTTTTAATATTAATGGTGCCGTGTGCTGTAAAAAGCATACCGTTTCTGGCATTTCTAGTTGGCATCACACAGTCAAACATATCAATTCCCAATGCAATGTTTTCTAAAATATTTATAGGCGTTCCAACACCCATTAAATATCTAGGTTTGTCTTCAGGTAAAATAGCCGTTACAACTTCGGTCATAGCGTACATTTCTTCTGCAGGTTCACCTACAGAAAGACCTCCAATGGCATTCCCTTCAGCACCAACCGAAGCAATAAATTCAGCAGACTGCTTTCTTAAATCTTTATAAGTACTTCCTTGAACAATTGGAAAAAATGCCTGATTGTAATCGTATTTCAAAGGTGTTTTTTCTAAATGAGTAACACAACGGTTTAACCATCTGTGGGTCATATGCATAGATCTTTTCGCATAGCTATAATCACAAGGGTAGGGTGTGCATTCGTCAAAAGCCATGATAATATCTGCGCCTATAGTACGCTGAATTTCCATTACATTTTCGGGTGTAAAAGTATGGTAAGAGCCATCTATATGACTTTTAAATTTAACACCTTCTTCTTTAATTTTTCGTCTCTCAGAAAGTGAATAAACTTGGTATCCACCGCTATCGGTCAAAATATTTCGATCCCAGTTCATAAATTTATGCAAGCCACCAGCTTGTTCTAAAATTTTAGTTTGTGGACGTAAATATAAATGGTAGGTATTTCCTAAAATAATATCGGGATTTATCTCGTCTTTAAGTTCGGTTTGATGAACACCTTTTACTGTGCCTACAGTACCAACAGGCATAAAAATTGGTGTTTCAATAGTACCGTGATCGGTAGTTATAATTCCAGCTCTAGCTTTGCTTTGAGCATCCTTTGTTTTTAATTCAAATTGCATAGTCGGCAAAGATAGTTATATAATTTTGAAAGATTAAATGATTGAAAAATTAAAATAATGATAAAAAGTAGGGCGCTATTATCTACGATTTCTATTTCTTTTAGGTTGAAATTTTTTGTTGCTATTTTTAGGAATGAATTTCTTTTTTGGAAGTGATTTTTTTTTGCCCTCAGTGGAAGCTTCTTCAGTTTTAGTTGAAGTAGCAACCATTTTATTGATTTTTGACATTTCGTCATCAGTTAAGTCTCGCCAATCTCCTTCTCCTAAACTTCCCAAATCAACATTCATAATCCGGGTGCGTTTTAATTTGCTAACTTCATAATCTAAATATTCACACATACGTCTAATCTGTCTATTTAAACCTTGTGTTAAAACAATTTTAAAAGTGTTTTTATTCAGTTGTTCAACCAAACATTTTTTAGTAACAGTTCCTAAAATTGGAATTCCGTTACCCATTTTTTGAATAAATTCTGAAGTAATGGGTTTAGTAACAGTCACAATATATTCCTTTTGATGGTTGTTACCAGCGCGTAAAATTTTGTTGACAATATCACCATCGTTGGTTAAAAAAATTAGCCCTTCTGAAGGTTTGTCTAAACGGCCAATAGGAAACAATCTTTCTTGATGTCCAATGGCTCTAACAATATTGTATCGCTCTTTAGAGTCTGTGGTACAAACAATTCCAATGGGTTTGTTATAGGCTATATAGAGTGTTTTTGGTTTAGATTTTAAAAGTGTTCCATTTACTTTTACAACATCACCTGCAAACACGCGATTTCCTAACTGCGTTGTTTTTCCGTTGATAGTTACTTTGCCATCAATAATAAACTTTTCAGCTTCTCTGCGAGAGCAAATACCGGTACTACTAATGAACTTGTTTAAGTTTATTGAATTTTCGTTCGATTTTTCCACAAAAAATATTTTTCGAGGGCAAAGTTACTAAATATATTGACTGTAAAATTTATATAAATTAGAATTCACACAATTCAACCGTCGGTGTTTCAGGCAATTCCTCAGCTAATGGCCACGGATAAAAATAATATACTTGAAACCCCATTTTTCATTTTTTATATAAAGCAGCATTTTTAATGCTTTAATTTTTGAATATAACTATTTTAACAAGGCTGTGTAGGCTGTTAGAAAGATAAGGAAGTAAATATTAAATAATAAAATAACCAAAAACCGTAAGCTCCTAAAAAAGGTATGTTTACGGTTTAATTTATTGTGGGAAATCGTATGTTTTACGGGGATAGTTGCTACATAGTAGGCTTAAAATTTTGTAATTTCTTTTACCAAAGCTATTTCTTGAGTGTTTAATTCTTCTTCTTTTAATGAACGTAGAAGGTTTGTGAGTTTTTCTACATTGTGAGTAGGAACAACTTCTGAAGTAAAATCTACTTCATTTAATAAATTTTCAATTGTTGCTATTGTTTCTAATTTTTCAACCTCATTTTGTATATTAATAGTTGATGTATGTTTAATTATTGAAATTGTTTTAAGAATCATATTATTATCTGTTAAAAACTACACTGCAAATGTATTGACAGAAGATCCTTTAGAACACGACATGCGGTGTCCTGTTTATTTTAAATTTCATTCTTTTTTTATTTTTCACTAAATTTACTTCCATCAAAAAATAATAATATGAAAAGGTATGATTCCATTGGTGAGTTATTGATAGACTATAGAAAGATAAATGGCATTTCTCAAACAGAATTTGCTGAAAAAATCAATGTTGATACTCGTACCGTACAGCGATGGGAGAGGGGTGTTACCTTGATTAAAGGTGATAAAGAGGAAGATATTGTAGTTGAAACCTTGTTGCCTTACCAATTAATTAGAAATTTAAATTCGGAAATTGCAATTCCGACATATTATGATTTTAAAGTTAGAAAATATTCAACTTCTGAGCTTTCAAATGACGTACCAGATGCTTCTTGGTTTAAAACAGCGTTTAATATTACCAATAAAAATGTAAGAGGAATTGATTATAATTTTGATATTAAATATTTAAAGAGATATTTAGAATTTCAAAAGAATGTTCCGAAAAATATATTACAAGCAATTCAAAAAGCAATTGAAATTTTACCAGAATTAAACTTAATTGTAACCGATAATTCTGGTTATTATTCAGGGCATTTTATTATTTTCCCTTTAAATTTAAGCGCCTATGAGAAACTTGAAAATAAAGAAATAACCGAAGAGGAAATAACGGTAAACGATTTGGTTAATTATAAAACTCAGGACCCATTTATTTTTTATAATTATGATATTACCGCCGATAATAATTTTAACATGTATTATTTGGTAAATAAATCTATGAGTTTTTTTAGAAAATTAAAAGCTGTAAATTATATTTATTGCGGAATTGTAACGCGCTATGATACCTTTAAAATTAATGAACAGTTAGGTGTTGAAATGGTTTGGAAAGAAGAACCTAAATTGGATAAAGTAAATGTTGAAATTCATCCCCGTTTTTATAAGGGTGATTTCAAAAACTTTTTAGCAAATAAGGATAGTTAAATTATTTTTTTAATTACGCGTAGTTTGTGTGTATGCTTTTGACTATCAACGTTAAATATGCCGCTATGGTCAATTCTGTCAATACGTACTTTTCCATGTGCGTGAATAATATAATTGTCATTCATAACAATACCAACATGGGTAATTTGGCCTTCATTATTGTCAAAAAAAGCCAAGTCTCCAGGTTCACTTTCTTCAATAAAACTTAAAACTTCACCTTGTGTGGCTTGTTGGGAAGCATCGCGTAATAATTGATAACCACAAAGTTTGTACACCATTTGTGTAAATCCAGAACAGTCAATTCCAAAAGGTGTTTTACCACCCCACAAATAAGGTGCATTTAAAAATTTGTATGCCATTTCAATTATGGCAGGTTTTTCTTTTTTCTGGTTGAAAATGGCGCCATCATATTTGAATATCGTGCCATTTAAATTTATTTTTTGATTGTTGTAAAAAGGTAAGTTAGTGCCAATAGGAATCGTTAAAAAATTTTGTTTATCATCTGTTGTGAAATCTATCAATTCCCCAGCCAAATGGTTGTTGTTATTTTTGAGTTCTAAATAAAGTTCTTCTGTTATTTCTTCAAATTGTTTATTGTCTAGCCATCCCTCGTAGTTATCAAAAGTCAAACGGATCTTACTCCATTTTTTTCGCATTTCTAACACTTTAAATTGTTCTCCAAAAAGTACTTGTGAAACCATTTCACTAGAATCGCAAGGTTCAATTCTAAGGGGTATAATACTTAAATTACAAATTCCGTATTGCATTTATATTGATTACTAAAATTAAGAAATTCGTTCAATTACCAGGGCGCTTGCACCACCACCACCATTACAAATAGCAGCTGCACCATATTTAGCATTGTTTTGTTCAAGGATTGAAGTTAAAGCAATTACAATACGGGCTCCAGACATTCCTAACGGGTGGCCTAAAGAAACCGCACCGCCATTTACATTTACTTTTGTGGCATCCAATCCTAATATTTTAATATTTGCCAATCCTACTACTGAAAAAGCCTCGTTTAATTCAAAATAATCAACTTCACTTTGAGATATTCCGGCATTTGCTAAAGCTTTTGGTAATGCTTTTGCAGGGGCCGTTGTAAACCATTTTGGTTCGTGAGATGCATCGGCATAGCCATTAATTTTTGCGATTGGTTTTAAATTTAATGCTTTGGCTTTGTCAGCACTCATAATAACCAAAGCAGCTGCACCATCATTTAAAGTTGAAGCATTTGCAGCAGTTACAGTTCCGTCTTTACTAAAAACGGGACGTAAGGTTGGAATTTTTTCAATTTGTACATTTTTATATTCTTCATCTTCAGAAAAAATAATAGGCGCTCCTTTTCTTTGAGGAATTTCAACTGGTACAACTTCATTTTTATAATTTCCGTTTGCCCATGCTTTTGCCGATTTAGAATAAGATGCTATCGCAAAATTATCTTGATCTTCTCTTGAAAAATCATATTCATTGGCGCATAAGTCACCACAAGTTCCCATATGTTGTTGGTCATAAACATCGGTCAGGCCGTCAACTAAAAGACCGTCAGAAATTTTTATGTTTCCAAGTTTGGTGGCTTTTCGTCCTTCCATATAATGTGGAATACGACTCATGTTTTCCATACCACCAGCAATAATTATTTCTGCATCTCCAGTTTTAATGGCTTGAGCAGCAAGCATTATCGCTTTCATACCAGATGCACATACTTTGTTAATAGTAGTACATGGAACTGTGTTTGGAATACCAGCAAAAATTGCAGCTTGCTTCGCAGGAGCTTGTCCTAAACCAGCCGATACCACATTTCCCATAAAAACTTCATCAACTAAATTTGGATCTAAATTAATTTTGTCCAAAGCACCTTTAATGGCAATTGAACCTAATTTAGTTGCTGAAATATTTGCCAAACGACCAAGAAAACTTCCTATTGGAGTTCGGGCAACCGAAACTATTACAACTTCTTTCATATTAAATTAACATCAAAAATTCAAGAGCGAATTTAGGCATTTTTGAGCAATATTTTGGTTTTTAAAAATAGATTGTAGTGTGTAGTTATCAATTGTATTCAAAAAATAACTGCTATTGCAAATGAACATACGATAATTATTGTTATTTTTGAAATGAAAACGTATACTTCGTGAAAAAAATAATTAATAAATTTCTTGTCAATCATTCCTTAATTTACAAGATTTTTTTATACATATTTACCATTGTTTTGGTAGTGTATTTATTCCCTAAAGGAGGGCAGTTCAAATATGAATTTCAAAAAGGGAAGCCTTGGCAATATGAAAATTATTATGCTCCTTTCGATTTTGCTATTCAAAAGACTGACGACGAAATTGAAGCTGAAAAACGGCAAATAAACAGATCATCAAAACAGTTTTTTAGGTATAATGAAGAGGTTCCCATAGCAGTTAAAAATTCCGTTCTAGAAAAAATTTCATCTGTATTATTAAATTCGCCACTTTCTGAAAATAATAAGAAGGGTTTAGTAGAAAAGGCAAATGCCATTGTTCAAGATATTTATGAGTTCGGTTATTTGGAACCTTCGGCTGAGCAAGAATTTCAAAATACTTTGATTGTATTGGTCCAAGGAAATAAAATTCAAGAAATTCAGCCAATTAAACTATTTACATCTTCGCAAATATTAGGATTTATAAATGCTGAAATTGGAGTTCAACCATTTACTCAAGAAGAAAATACGCTTTTAAATATTCTGTATGAAACAGTGAAACCCAATGTTAGTTTTGATGAGAATTTTACACAAAAAGAACTTCAAGAAAACTTGGATAAAATATCTTTCACCAAAGGTATGGTGGCTGAAAAGGAACGAATTATTTTTAAAGGAGATATTGTTGGAGGTGAAAAATTCATCATATTAAATTCCTTAAGAAATGAATTTGAGTCTCAAGTTTGGAGTAAGTCTAATTATTATTGGATTGTTGCGGGTTATACAATTTTAGTAGCCTTGGCATTTTTAATGCTATTGTTGTTTTTAAGAAAATATAGACCAGAAATATTTGAGAATAGTACCAAGGTGACTTTTTTGTTTTTTAACATCATATTGGTAGTGTTGTTGCTTACCATTATTGTAAAGTACGATGCTAAATATGTTTATATAGCGCCGGTAGTTATATTGCCATTGGTGTTAAAAGCCTTTTTCGATGCGAGGTTAGGCTTGTTTACACATGTATTAACAATATTGCTTTTAGGCTTTATAGTGCCAAATAGTTTTGAATTTTTATTTCTGCAAATTATAGCAGGAATTGTTACTATTTTAACTATTTCTGAATTGTATAAACGGGCTAATTTATTTATTTCAGTATTGCAAATAACATTGGTTTATTGTGTTTCTTATTTCGCTTTTTCAATAATACAAGAGGGTAATGCCCAAAATTTAGATTGGGAAATATTTGCATATTTTGCTTTAAACGGAGCGGCAACCTTATTTGTATTGCCATTGATTTATATTTTTGAAAAGCTTTTTGGACTGGTTTCAGATGAATCATTAAAAGAATTGTCAAATACAAATTCAAAACTGCTTAGAGCCTTGGCTGAGAATGCTCCAGGAACATTTCAGCATTCATTACAGGTCGCGAATTTAGCCGAAGCTGCAGCCAATGAAATAAATGCAAACTCGATGTTAGTACGAACTGGTGCACTGTATCACGATATTGGAAAAATGCTGAATCCGGTTTATTTTACAGAAAATCAATCAACTAGTGTAAATCCACATGATGAATTAACACCAAAAGACAGCGCTAGGATAATTATTGATCATATCATAAACGGTGTTGAATTGGCTAAAAAGAACCATATTCCTGATAGGATTATTGATTTTATTAGAACCCATCATGGAACCTCATTGGTTTATTATTTTTACAAGAAGGAAGAAGAATTGAGTGGGGAAAAAGTTGATATACTAGATTTTCAATATCCAGGGCCAATTCCTTTTTCAAAAGAAACTGCCATTTTAATGATGTGTGATGCTGTTGAAGCCGCTTCAAAAAGTATAAAAGAACCTTCAACAAAAGCCTTTGATACCTTGGTTGAGAAGATTGTAAACAAACAAATGGAAGATGGTCAGTTTATGAATGCAGACATTACTTTTAAAGAGTTACAAACCATTAAAAAGGTGTTAAAGAAGAAGTTAATGAACATTTACCATTTAAGAATTGAATACCCAGAATAAAGAAGTTTAAAATTTCAATAAAAAAAGTAAAAAAATGTTGTGTAAATGCAATTGTAGTTATACATTTGCACTCGCAAAAATAAGTTCATTAAACATATTTAAGGAGAGGTGCCAGAGTGGTAATGGAGCAGATTGCTAATCTGTCGACGGGTAACTGTCGCCAGGGTTCGAGTCCCTGTCTCTCCG
>JADWMI010000243.1 GCA_015767395.1 Bacteroidota bacterium
CTCTCTGAGGCTTCTTTATCTACAAACTGATAATCTTCATCAGCTTTTTTGGGAGCTTGTTCACAAGAATAAAATGAGAATAAAAATAGTATTAGTACACAAAATGCGATCTTGCTTTTCTTCATTTCAAATTATTTAAATAATTTTTTTTTTGATTTATCAAATTTAGAAACATAAGAAGGATTGTTGTAATGATATTTTGTCAAAACACTAACTGATAATTACATTTTAAAAACAGGCATAATTGTGATGCTTTTTTTATTTTTTTAAATAAAATTTAGCGATTAAACCAGTGGCAGAATTCGGACCAATCCAAATATTAAAATCTCCTTCTTCAAAATCATCAATCATTTTATGATTCACAAATTTTAAATCGTTTGGAGAAATTTTGAATGTCACTTCTTTTTGTTCACCACTCTTTAATTGAGTGTGTTGAAAGCCTTTTAATTCTTTTACCGGTCTTGTAATGCTACCAATAACATCTTGTACATACAATTGCACTGTTTCATGGCCATCTCTTTTTCCAGTATTCGTTATCATTGCTGTTATCGTCAATTCCTCATTACTGTTTATAGTATCTTTTGAAATTTTAATATTTTCATACTTAAAAGTAGTATATCCAAGCCCAAAACCAAATGGGAAATGGGGTGTAAAACCAACATCTAAATAATGTGATTGGTTCCCTAATGAGCTTTGCCAAGCTTCAATAGGAATAGCATCCATATGAACAAACTTAGCACTATCTGCAGGTCTTCCAGTATTTTTATGATTGTAAAAATAAGGCAATTGTCCTGCTGATTTTGGCCAAGAAACAGGGAGTCTTCCGCCAGGTTCTTCATTTCCAAATAGCACGTCATAAATTGCTGGACCACCCATTGTTCCGGGGTGCCAAGCGGTTAAAATGGCATCAACATCATTTATAATATTGGTAATTGTATTGGGTCTTCCTGCCATTAGAATTAAAATAATTGGTTTTCCGGTTTTTTTCAATTCCTTAATTAATTGTTCTTGTGCACCGGGTAAATCAATAGAAGCTCTGCTATGTGCTTCCCCTGATAAAATGGCTTCTTCGCCACCAAAAAATAAAATAACATCGGCTGATTTAGCAGCTTGCATAGCTTCTGAAAATCCTTTTTCAGATTTATCTCTGCTATGGGTTAATCCTTCCGAAAATTTAAAATTCACTTTATTTTCGGTAAAAGAATGAACGGGTGTAATTGTTTTTTCTTTATCACCATCAAAAGACCAGGTTCCAAGCTGTTCTCGATTTGCATTTGCTAAAGGACCAATCACGGCTATTTTAGTGTTTTTATTTAAAGGAAGTGCATTGTTATTGTTTTTTAAGAGAACCATGCTTTTTATTGCCGCTTTTTTTGCTTCGTCTAAATGATTTTCTGCGTAAAAATTTTTAGCATTATCTAAATCTCTATATGGATTGTCGAACAACCCTAATTTAAATTTAATTCTTAAAATGTTTTTCACAAATGAATCTAATTGGTCTTCAGAAATTTTTCCTTCTAGGATTAAATCTTTTAAATGATGTTCATAAGCCTGGCTCGTCATTTCCATATCTAATCCTGCAATGGCAGAAAGTTCACCTGCATGTTTTTCGTCTTTTGCATATCCATGCGTAATCATTTCTGTGACTGAATTCCAATCACTAACTACAAATCCATTAAACTTCAGCTCATTTCTTAAAATATCCTTTAAAATGAATTCATTACCAGTTGCTGGAATTCCATTAAGTTCGTTGAAAGATGACATTACAGTTGCAGCGCCTGCCTCAATAGCAACTTTAAAAGGAGGTAAATAAATATTTCGTAAAACGGTTTCGGGAATGTTAGCAGTATTGTAATCTCTACCTCCAATGGCGGCACCATATCCTAAAAAGTGTTTGGCACAAGCGGCGATACTTGTAGGGTTATTTAAATTGTCTCCTTGAAAGCCTTCTACATATGCTTTTCCTAAAACAGAAGCTAAGTATGGATCTTCACCTGGAGATTCCGCAATTCTACCCCAACGGCTATCTCTGGCAATATCTAACATGGGTGCAAATGTCCAACGTATTCCAACTGAAGAAGCTTCTATAGCTGCTATTCTCGATGAAGCCAGGGCTACTTCTATATCCCACGTAGCAGCCAAACCTAGTGGGATTGGAAATATTGTTTTAAAACCATGAATAACATCACGACCGAATATTAATGGAATGCCATTAGGACTTTCTTCAACAGCTATTCGTTGCAATTCATCGATATACGATGTGTTCATAACATTTAAAAAAGCGCCGATTTCACCTTTTCTAACGGCTTCTTTAAGTGCTTCAGGTAATGATCCTTTTACGCTGCTCGAGGTTCCTCTTAAATTTGTTTGACCAATTTTTTCATTCAAAGTCATTCTTTGAACCAACCCAATAATATGTTCTTCATTAGAATTTGTGCTTTTAATTGAATTTGATTTTTGATTACAATTGATATATATAATACATAAGAAAAGTAAGATTGTTTTTTTCATAAGATTGGATAATTGGGTATGTTTATTTTTAAAGACTTATTTGAAGTGCAAACATAAAAGTATAAGTAGTTAGTAGTTAATACAATAATTACAATTTAGGAGGCAATTTAATCATTCAAGATATACTTAGGAAATAATCTGTAAGTAAATGACAATATAGTATCAATTTTTTTTTATGCGCTTAATTACTTTTGAAAAGTGATATTAGGTATCCGTTTCTGATAGAATATGAATACGATTAATATACAGGTTTATTAAAAAAATCAACTAATACGTTTTTGATTTAAAATTAGAGTCATTGTTTTTAACCAGAACAAATAATTTTTAAAAATCAAAAGCAACTTATAAAAGAGAATACATGAAATACGGATATTTTGATGATGAGAATAGGGAGTATGTAATTACCAACCCAAAAACACCTTACCCATGGATTAATTATTTAGGGAATGAAGATTTTTTCTCATTAACTTCAAATACAGGAGGAGGATATACTTTTTATAAAGATGCCAAATTTAGACGGTTAACACGTTATAGATATAACAATGTTCCAGTAGATGACGGAGGGAAGTATTTTTATATAAAAGACAGAGATACTGTTTGGTCACCTGGGTGGAAACCTATGAAAACTGAATTAGATAGTTATGAATGTCGCCATGGGATGAGCTATACCAAATTTAAGAGTTCAAAAAATGGAGTGCAAGCTGAAATTTTACAATTCATTCCGCTAGGTTTTTGGGGTGAAATTCAGAAAGTAAGTTTAAAAAACACATCTTCTGAAGTAAAAACCCTAAAATTATTCTCATTTATTGAATTTGCGCTTTGGAATGCAGAAGATGATATGACTAATTTTCAAAGAAACTTTAACACTGGAGAGGTTGAGGTTGAAGATTCGGTAATTTATCATAAAACAGAGTTTAAAGAACGTAGAAATCATTACTCATTTTATTCTGTAAACAGAGCTATCAAAGGTTTTGATACGGATAGAGAATCGTTTATTGGTTTGTACAATGGTTTTGATAATCCAGATGTTGTAAATGAAGGAGAACCTAAAAATACAATAGCTCATGGGTGGTCTCCAATTGCTTCACATTATATTGAAGTTGAATTGCAGCCTGGTGAAGAAAAGGACTTTGTTTTTATGTTGGGTTATGTAGAGGTTGAAGAGGCAGATAAGTGGGAAAGTAAATTAGTGATCAATAAGAAGCCCGCAAAGGCTATGATTGAGCAATTTGATACTGTGGAGAAAGTTGATGCTGCCTATAACGATTTAAGAAGTTATTGGGATAATTTACTGGGGAAGATAAACATTGATTCAGGTGAAGAAAAATTAGATAGAATGGTTAATATTTGGAACCAATACCAATGTATGGTTACCTTTAATATGTCTCGTTCTGCTTCGTTTTTTGAATCTGGAATTGGCCGAGGAATGGGTTTTCGAGATTCTAATCAGGATTTGATTGGTTTTGTGCATCAAATTCCTGAAAGAGCACGTGAGCGCATAGTAGACATTGCTTCAACCCAGTTTGAGGATGGTTCTTGCTACCACCAATACCAACCATTAACTAAAAAAGGAAACGCAGCTATAGGTGGTGATTTTAATGATGATCCACTTTGGTTAATTCTTTCAACTTCAGAATATATTAAAGAAACTGGTGACTTTTCGTTGTTAGATGAATTAGTTCCTTTTGA
>JADWMI010000244.1 GCA_015767395.1 Bacteroidota bacterium
ACGGCTCAAACAACCCGCTCGGAGTAGACAGTAAAGGAGATAAAATACCTTTCTACCCTTACTTCGTGATAAAAGATTTATTTGCGTTTTTCTGTTTTCTAACCTTTTTTAGCGTTTTCGTTTTTTATTTTCCAAATGCATTAGGCCACCCAGATAATTATATACCAGCCGATCCTATGCAAACACCTGCTCATATAGTTCCTGAATGGTACTTCTTACCCTTTTACGCAATCTTACGGTCTATTCCTGACAAGCTTGGTGGCGTAGCAGCAATGGGCGGAGCTCTTCTTGTTTTATTTTTAATCCCTTTCATAAATACATCAGAAATTAGAAGTACAACCTTCAGACCTATCTTCAAAGTTTTTTACTGGTTACTTGTTGCTGATTTCCTATTATTAGGTTGAATTGGCCAAAAACCTGTTAAAGATATTTATGTGTTAGTAGGTCAAGGCGCAACAATATTTTATTTTCTATTTTTTGTTATTTTAATCCCAGCAATAGGTATTTTTGAGGCTAAATTATTATCTGTAGCTTATTCAACTGAGTCTAATGAGCCCCAAAAGAGCAGCTAGGAGTATTTATATACTTACAAAAAGTCGAATCGGCTAGATCTTAACCCAGGGCTTTGAATCTTTTTAAACAACGTCATTATCATTTTTAACGAAGGGCCTGGACAACCCACTAAATTTTTTCCAACTGTAAAGCTTTGAAATTTTGTTCTTACTTAAGGGCGGAACTAAAGCAAAAAAATAAAGCAAGAGTGTCTATATTGTTGCTGATTCTGTACGATTTTTTAATTAATAGTAATTCTAGTAGTTTTAACTTTTTAGGGTATATTATTTTTAAAACCAGAAAATCTTATAGTAAGTTATAGATATTAAGCTGCATGCTTTCTGTAGGATGAGCAAAGTATCACATTACCGTGTAAGTAATAGTAAACCTAGTTTAGCTACTGTTTTTTTAGCAGAAGGAGAACAAGGCCTAGAGTGCTGTACTCCTACCGTTTGTGTAACATATTTTATTCTTACTTTACATAGCAGATTGGTGATTAAGTTTATTAAACTATTTAAAAGAGCTTATTTCTATTATAAGTTTTTAAGTGCAAACACCATTTATTATTGTAGGTAATTAACTCAAACGGTAGAGTGCTTCCCTCACGACGAAAAAGTTAATAGTTCAAATCTATTATTACCTAATGACTTTAAAAAAAAGAAATTTATTAAGAAAAATAAAAAACTTTACTATTAACTTTGGACCTCAGCATCCCGCAGCTCATGGCGTGTTAAGGTTAGTATTAGAGCTTAACGGTGAGATAGTGCATCGAGCAGATCCTCACATAGGTTTATTACATAGAGGCACAGAAAAATTAATTGAGTATAAAAACTATGTTCAAGCATTACCTTATTTTGACCGTTTAGATTATGTTTCAATGATGGCACAAGAGCATAGCTACTGTTTAGCTATTGAAAAACTCTTTAATTGCAAAATTCCGAAACGTGCTCAATACATTAGAGTACTTTTTGCGGAAATTACTCGAATTTTAAACCATTTGTTAGCTGTAGGGTGCCATGCTATGGATGTTGGTGCAATGACTCCGTTTTTATGAGCCTTTGAGGAACGAGAAAAGCTTATGGAATTCTACGAGCGTGTATCTGGTGCACGAATGCATGCAGCTTATTTTAGACCTGGAGGATTGCAGGTTGATATTCCTAAAGGTTTATTGGATGATATCTATATGTTTACTGAACAATTTACATTAAGATTAACTGAAATGGAAGATATGTTGACAGAAAATAGAATCTGAAAACAACGGTTAGTTGATATTGGCATTGTAACAGCAAAGGATGCGCATCAATGGGGCTTCAGCGGAGTAATGTTACGCGGTTCTGGGGTTTATTGAGATTTAAGAAAAAGTCAACCTTATGAAGTTTATAGTAAACTTAAATTTGATATTCCTGTTGGAACTAATGGTGATTGTTATGATAGATATTTTATTCGAGTGTTTGAAATGAAAGAATCATTAAAGATAATTGAACAATGCTTGAATCTTATACCAACGGGTTACGTGCAAACAAACGATTTCAAAATATCACCTCCAACTAGAATTGATATGAAACAATCTATGGAAGCTTTAATTCACCATTTTAAGATGTACACTCAAGGGGTTACTATTCCTTTTAACGAAACGTATATTGGAACAGAAGCCCCAAAAGGAGAATTTGGGGTTTATTTGATTTCTGACAACACTAATAGGCCTTATCGCTGTAAAATCAAAGCTCCAGGATTTAATCATTTACAAGCCTTAGATTATATGTCTAAAGGCCATTTAATTGCTGACGTTGTTACAATTATAGGTACTCAAGATATTGTATTTGGTGAAGTCGACCGATAGTTCCTATGTGCTGAAAATTAAAATCTCTTAAAGCCCTACAAATCTCCTCAAATGGCTCTGTCCATTTGGACCATTCAGTTTATTTTAAAACTTATAAAAAATATAATTTTTCAAAAAAAAGTTTGTTTTCTAAGTCATTAGATAAAAAAAAACTCACTTTAATTAACTCTAGTTTTTTTTATAGAAAATACCGTAATTAAATTGTAAAAAATAAAAAATGAACTCACAGTTAACCGTAAAAAATATTCAAAGTTTATTCAAAATTTGTCCGTTAGAAAAAATCCAACTCTTTGATCAGGAGCTGGCCATAGTAGTAAAATCAAAATTATTGTACGATACTTTGGTACTTTTCAAATACCATATACCTTATCAATTCAATATTTTAACATGTATTACTGGTGCGGATTATCCTAACAATAAACATAGATTTAAATTAGTTTACGATTTATTAAGTATTCGTTTTAATATTCGTCTTAGAATTAAAACATTTACCCATGAACTGTTTGGTATAGATTCTTGTCATCAATTGTATTTTACCGCAGGTTGATATGAATGTGAGATTTGAGACATGTACGGTGTTTTTTTTAAAAATCATTTGAACTTAAAACGAATTTTAACAGATTACGGCTTTGAAGGCCATCCACTTCGTAAAGATTTTCCATTAAGTGGGTTTGTTGAAATGAAGTACAACGAAACAGAAAAAAGAGTAATAAATGAATCTATTGAATTGTGTCAAGAATATAGGGCATTCAAATTTTTGTCTCCTTGGTAATTGCTTTAAGTATTTATATGAAAAAACAAACTCAAAAAGATAAAAAAATTAGAAGACTTTATAACCAACAAGAGTTAAAGCATATTATTTTAAAAAGTATAGTTAAAAATGAAAACTTATCTTTAAATGTAAAATGGAATGCAATATCAAAACTCTCAAACTTATCGGGGAGCTATAAAAAAACACGATTTGTCAATAGGTGTGTTTTAACTAACCACAAAGCTAAATTTAATCGAATCTTTAAAAAGTTTTCAAGAGTAAGTTTTTTACTATTAGCGAGGTCTGGTGTAATCTCTGGATTAAAAAAATCCTCTTGATAAAAGCAATAAACGGAAACGACAGGATTTGAAATACTTTCATAAAAATAATAAAAAATTAAACTACAAATGCTTTTTCCTATTTATCTTTCAAAAAACTATTTTCATTCAAATAATTCGTTGTTTTATAATGAATACAGTGTTATTTTAACTTTTTTGTTTGTTGCTATTTTATTGTCTGTTATTATAGTGTTATTTTCTTATGCTTTAGCTGTTCAAAAACCGGAAACCGAAAAACTATCCACATATGAGTGTGGCTTTGAACCTTACGAAGATGCACGGCATACTTTCGATGTTAAATTTTATTTGATAGCTATTTTATTTATAGTTTTTGATATTGAAACTATGTTTTTGATTCCCTGAACAAATGTTTTAGCCCAGTTAGATCTTATCGGATTTTGGTCGATGATCGATTTTATGTTTGAACTTGGTATTGGTTATGTTTATATTTATTGTATTGGAGCGCTAAATATAAATTAGTTTTTGAATTATTTTCTGTTAAAATATCCATTAAAAGCTGTCTTACTTCAAATCTTAATATTTTAAGAAAGGTGACTGAGAGGCTTAAAGTGAAGGTCTGCTAAATCTTTGTATATCTATTGTTATACCGTGGGTTCGAATCCCATCCTTTCTTCAGGTTTATTTGTTACCAAAACATTTTTGGAATATAGCCAAGTTGGTAAGGCCTTCGTTTTTGGTACGAATATTCAAAGGTT
>JADWMI010000064.1 GCA_015767395.1 Bacteroidota bacterium
AATGATTTTGGAAAAGAAATTATTCCACAGGCAATAGGCAAACACAAAGTTGTCAGTCATCAATTTGAAGGTTACTGGACAGATATTGGTAATATTGATTCCTTTTTTGAAGCTAATTTGGCACTAACAGATGATTTTCCAAAATTTGATTTGTATAGTAAAGAGAGACGGATTTATACGCATGCAAGAATGTTACCTACAACTAAAATTTCAGGTACAATATTAGATAAAACTGTGATTGCTGATGGTTGCATAATAAATGCAGGTAAAATAGAGCATTCAGTTATTGGTATTAGATCTAGAATTGACAGTGAATCTACCGTAATTAACACCTATATGATGGGAAGTGATTTCTATCAACCTTTAGAGGAAATAGTAGATGAAAATAAAACGTCAATGGGTATAGGTAAACGTTGTTTTATAAAAAATGCCATTTTAGATAAAAACTGTTCTATTGGAGATGATGTTCGAATAAAAGGAGGTAAACATTTGGCAGATGCTGAAACTGAGACTTATGCAATTAGAGATGGTATTGTTGTAATTAAAAAAGGTGCAGTAATTCAAAATGGTTTTACAATATAAATTGTTATTAATAGGTAATTAGATTTATATGAAAAATCAAAGTAGAATTGTTATTGAAAACATATCTCCAGAAATAAATAATGGCGATTTTAATATAAAACGTGTCGTTAATGAGATTGTTAATGTAAGTGCAGATGTGATGGCTGATGGCCATGATATAATTGCGACATCGGTTTTATTTAAACATGAAAATTCCAAAAAATGGGAGGAAGTAAGAATGTCTCCTCACTTTGATAATAAATGGAGCGCTTCTTTTACAGTTGAAAAACAAGGTTTCTATTCCTATAAAGTAATAGGTTGGGTAGATTATGCTTTGAATTGGCAACATGGTATTTCAAGAAAAATTGATGACAATCAAACAGTAACTTCTGAATTGTTGGAAGGTATTGAATATATTAAATATTGCATTTCAAAAGCGTCTGTTTCTGAGAAAAAATATTTAAATAATTTGACTGCAATGTTCGCTAATGTTGATGAATATCAAAAAGCGGTTTCAGAAGCTGTTAGTGATAAATTGCATCAAATTTTTGTTAAATATCCTGAGAAAAAACTATTAAATTCTTCTAAAGAATTGAAAGTTTATGTGGATAGATTAAAGGCAAGGTTTAGTACTTGGTATGAATTCTTTCCACGTTCTGCATCTCAAAATAATGATGTTCATGGAACCTTTAAAGATTGTGAGAAATTATTGCCAAGGGTTTCAGAAATGGGATTTGATACGTTATATTTTCCTCCTGTTCACCCAATAGGTGAAGTGAATAGAAAAGGGAAAAACAACACAACGGAAGCTTTTGAAGGAGACGTTGGCTCATGTTGGGGAATCGGTTCAAAAGAAGGCGGACATAAATCCATTCATCCTCAGTTAGGAACCATTAAAGATTTTAAATCCTTGGTTGCGAAGGCTAAAAAAAATGGAATTGAGATAGCCATGGATTATGCTTTACAAGCAGCTCCAGATCACCCGTGGGTAATAGACCATCCAGATTGGTTTAAATGGAGACCTGATGGTACCGTACAATACGCTGAAAACCCACCAAAAAAATATCAAGATATTCTTCCAATTTATTTTGAATCTGTAGATTTTAAAAACCTGTGGGATGAATGTTTAGATACCTTGTATTATTGGATTGATTGTGGTATAAATGTATTTAGAGTAGACAATCCACATACAAAGCCATTTTATTTTTGGAACTGGATTATTTCAGAAGTAAAATCAAAACATCCCGATGTACTATTTTTAGCGGAAGCTTTTACAGCGCCTAAAATAATGCAGCAATTGGGTAAACAAGGCTATACACAATCGTATACTTATTTTACTTGGAGAAACAACAAGCAGGAATTGACTGAATATGTTGAAGAATTAACCCAAACAGATCAACGCGAGTATATGCGTCCAAATTTTTGGCCAAATACACCAGACATTAATCCGTTTCATTTACAACATGCAAATGAATCAAAGCATATTCAACGGTATGTGTTGGCAGCAACCTTAAGTTCAAATATTGGGATTTATGGGCCTGTTTTTGAATATATGATTAGTGAACCAATTCCAGGGAAAGAAGAATATTTAAACTCTGAAAAATTTCAAATTTGTAATTATGATTGGTTCAAAAAAAATAATTTAATTACTGTTATTTCAAAAGTAAATAAAATTCGTTTTGAAAATGAAGCACTTCAGCAAACCAATAATATAAAGTTTTGCAATATTGACAATGATAAACTAATAGCTTTTTATAAATGGGATGATTCCAAGAGTAATGAAGTGTTAATTATTATTAATTTAGATGAGTATAATATGCATGAAGGTATGCTCCAACTGCCGTTAAAAGAGTTAGGGATTGGAAATGGTCATCATGTAAAAGTTAAAGATTTAATTACTGATTATAGCTACGATTGGTACGATGAATGGAACTTTATTAGGTTGCATGCTGCTATGCCATTTCATATTTTTAAAATAAACAAATAAAAGATGTCTAACCACTCGAACGAAAACGCTGTACAATATAATTTTGATGTTGCTTGGGAAGAATTGTTAGAAAATAAAGATTTTCTAAAAGTTTTTTTGTCTGATATTCTCGAAAAATACATTGTTAAGCAGCGATGGTATGGTGGTAAAGCAAGTACAATTAAATACATTGAACTTTCTGAATATTTTAGAATTCAACAAAATGATGAGGTTTATTTTGGTTTGATATTAGAAGTTGATTTTGAAGAAGCTTTTTATCATCATTATTTTATTCCAATAGCATTCGTTTCTGACGAAAATTTGGCAAAAACGGATCAAATTTTACCGTTAAGTATTAAAAATCAAGAGGGTTATATCATTGATGCCGTAAATTTGGAAGCCTTTAGGAAATTGGTGTTTGAACGTATTGCAAATGCCGAACCAATAGATAAAACCAAGGTTCAATATCATAAAAGTGAATTGTTTGTAAATCCTGTTTATGAATCATCACGATTAATGGGCTTAGAGCAAAGCAATACATCTTTGGTTTTTAATGAAAAATATGTAATTAAGTTTTTTAGAAGAATTTTTTCAAATAAGAATCCCGATTATGAAATGAATCGGTTTTTAACAGATAAAAAAGATTTTAAAAACACTCCAAAATATTATGGAAGCATCAATTATATAGGGAAAGAAAATGAATTGGTGACCATTGCTGTAATGCAGGAGCTTATTGAAAATCAGGGTGATGCATGGGATGTTTTTACCAAGGAAATTGAAAAAATATTTGAAACACTAACCGATAAGAATATTGATATTGACAATTTACCTGAGCCTCAAATTTATGAGCGCTTAAGAATTCATGATATTCCGCATAGAATTATTGATTGGGCAGGTCTTAGCTTGTTTTTAAAAATCAAAGTTTTGGCACAACGCACGGCGGAGATGCATATTAATTTAGGATCAGAGTTCGAAGATACGGCATTTACACCTACTCATTTCAATGGAGATTATTCTGTTTGGTTAAAAAATAGAATGATTTATCAATTTCAGAACAGGTTAAATATTATTGAAAATAACCTTCATAAATTAGAAGGTTATAGTTTAACACTTGCTCAAGATTTATTAAGTAAAAAAAGTTTAATCAGAAGTAAATTTCTAAATTTTGATTGGACCAAATTAAAAGGGGAGCGAATTCGGGTTCATGGAGATTATCATTTAGGTCAGGTATTGGTTCAGAATGATGATTTTTATATTTTAGACTTTGAAGGTGAGCCAGAAAGTACCATTAGAGATAGACAAGTAAAACAACCACCAATGAAAGATGTTGCAGGTTTGTTTAGGTCATTTCATTATGCTATTTATGCTACAATTTTTAATAATCAAGATAAGTATAAACAATCACAAGAGCAGTTGTTTAAAGCTGCAGAACTATTATATGGGTATTTTACAGGTATTTTTTTAGGAAAATATGTGTATACGGTTCAACAAGCCAATTTAAATATTGGATATAGCCAAGAGCGTAATTTTATTCTGGAATATTGTTTATTAGAAAAAGCAGTTTACGAATTGGGTTACGAGTTAAATTCACGTCCATCTTGGGCAGTTATTCCTTTAAAAGGAATTTCAAATCTTATTAATAGCTAAATATGACAAATGTAAAATCTTTCAGTCTTTTTACAGACTTTGATATAGACCTTTTTAAAGCAGGTAAACATTTTAGGCTTTATGAAAAATTTGGTTCACATCCTATGGTTGTGGACGGTATTGAAGGTACCTATTTTGCAGTTTGGGCTCCAACGGCTAATCAAGTTTCAGTAATTGGAGATTTTAATCATTGGAATGATGGAGAGCATAAATTAAATGTACGCTGGGATTCTTCGGGAATTTGGGAAGGATTTATTCCGTTAGTTGAAAAAGGAGCTACTTATAAATATAAAATTCATTCAAATAACCAAGGGTATATTTCAGAAAAAGCAGATCCTTATGCGCGTAGATGTGAACATCCGCCTTTAACGGCTTCTGTTGTATGGAATGATGATTACAAATGGAAAGATAAAAGTTGGTTAAAAACACGTAAAAAACACAATGCTATAGATGCACCATATTCTGTTTATGAAGTGCATTTAGGATCTTGGAAAAGACATGCTGAAGAAGATCGTTTTTTGTCATACTATGAATTAGCGGATGATTTAGTGAAGTATGTAAAAGAAATGAATTTTACTCATGTAGAATTGATGCCAATTATGGAGTTCCCTTATGATCCATCTTGGGGATATCAAATAACGGGTTATTTTGCGCCAACTTCACGATTTGGCTATCCTGATGAATTTAAGTACTTGGTTGATAAAATACATGAAGCAGGTGTTGGAATAATTTTAGATTGGGTTCCATCTCACTTTCCTGAGGATGCTCATGGATTGGGTTATTTTGATGGCTCAAATTTATATGAACACCCAGATAGAAAAAAAGGATATCATCAAGATTGGAAAAGCTTAATTTTTAATTATGAGAGAAACGAAGTACGCTCCTTTTTAATTAGTAATGCTATTTTTTGGTTAGAACAATATCATATAGACGGTTTACGTGTAGATGCGGTCGCTTCTATGTTATTTTTAGATTATTCTCGTGAAGAGGGAGAATGGGATCCAAACATATATGGAGGTAATGAAAACTTGGCAGTGATTTCATTTTTAAAAGAATTGAATATAGAGGTTTATAGGTCTTTTCCTGATGTACAAACAATTGCCGAAGAATCTACGGCCTTTCCAATGGTTTCAAAACCTACATTTATGGGCGGTTTAGGCTTTGGAATGAAATGGATGATGGGTTGGATGCACGATACTTTACAGTATTTTGGAACAGATCCTTTATACAGAAAGCATCATCAAAATGACATAACCTTTAGTTTGGCATATGCATTTACAGAAAACTTTATGTTACCGCTTTCACATGATGAAGTAGTTTATGGTAAAAACTCTATTTTAGGTCGTATGCCTGGCGATGAATGGCAGCGATTTGCCAATTTAAGATTGTTATATGGTTATATGTTTACACATCCTGGAACTAACTTATTGTTTATGGGAAGTGAATTTGGGCAATACGATGAGTGGAATTTTCAAGAAGGTTTAGATTGGGATTTATTGGAATTTAAACCACACCAAGATATTCAGAATTTTTATAAAGAATTAAATAAGTTTTACCGTGAAACACCTGCTTTATTTGAAAAACAATTTAGCGAAGAAGGGTTTGAATGGATCAGTTTTGAGGATACTGAAAATTGTGTTATTTCATATATTAGAAAAGGAAATGATCCTAAAAAAAATGTGGTAGTTGTGTGTAATTTTACCCCGGCCATTATCGAAAACTACAAAATAGGGGTTCCGTCCAAGGGGAAATTAAAAGAAGTATTTAACAGTGATTCTGTAAAATTTGGTGGTAGTGGTATTTCAAATAAACGTCAAATTACAAGTAAAAAAGAGCTTTGGAATGGAAAACCATATGCAGCAGAAATAACTTTACCACCATTAGGGATTGTTATTTTTGAGTTAAAATAGCACATATTTAAAAATTATAGTTTTAAGCACTTGGTATTTTTATAAATTATATAAAATATCAAGTGTTTTTTTGATAATATTTGTCCTGATAAAATTAATAATTTAAGTAGGTTTGCACCTGTTTTGAATACTAACTATTAACTACTTATGATATTAAATACAGAATTAGAATACAAAGGAAATTTATTTCCCTCAAAAATAGTTTTTTACAAAAAAGATGTAGACACTTTATATTTTAAAAGTGAGAACGGAGTGGCCTTACAAGTTACTGTGCAGCGTGATAGTGTATTGAGATTTAGATTTGCTACAACAGCTATATTTGAAAAAGATTTTTCATATGGTATCACTAAATATGCGAGTAAAGGATATAATAAATTGGAAATTGATGAAGATGTTGAGAATTATATAATTACGACTTCAAAGTTAATTTGTAATATTTCTAAAATAGACATGCGTACCGCTATTTTTGACGCTAAAGACAATACACTTATTTGTGAAGATGAACTTGGTTTTCATTGGGAAGAATTCTATGAAGAAGGTGGTGATATCGTTAAAATGTCTAAGAGTTCGCAAGAAGGAGAAAGTTATTACGGGTTAGGAGATAAGCCAGTTGATGTAAACTTAAAGGGAAAACGTTTTGAAAACTGGGTAACAGATTCTTATGCATATGGTAGAGGATCAGATCCAATTTATAAGACCATACCTTTCTACCTAGGTGTACACCATAAAAAAGCCTACGGAATATTTTTTGATAATACTTTTCGTTCATTTTTTGATTTCAGTCATGAAAAAAGAAATGTTACTAGTTTTTGGGCAGAAGGTGGTGAAATGAATTATTATTTTATCTATGGCCCTCAAATGTCTGAAGTTGTTTCTAACTATACCGATTTAACTGGACGTCCTCAACAAATTCCGCCATTATGGGCACTGGGTTTTCACCAATGTAAATGGAGTTACTATCCAGAGAGTAAAGTAAAAGAAGTAGCGAATAAATTTAGAGAATTGAAAATTCCTTGTGATGCTATCTATTTAGATATCGATTATATGGAAGGATTTAGATGTTTTACTTGGAACAAAGAATATTTTCCAGATCCTAAAAGGATGGTAAAAGAATTGGCTGACGATGGTTTTAAAACCATTGCTATTATCGACCCAGGTATTAAAATTGACAATGATTATAGTGTTTATAAAGAAGCTTTAGAAAAAGACTATTTCTGTAAACGTGCAGATGGTGCTTATATGAAAGGAAAGGTTTGGCCTGGAGAATGTTATTTTCCAGATTTTACAAACCCTGAAGTTAGAGAGTGGTGGTCTGAATTATTTAGAGAATTAATTGAAGATATTGGTGTAAAAGGTGTTTGGAATGATATGAATGAGCCAGCAATTATGGATGTTCCTGGAAAAACTTTTCCAAAAGATGTTCGCCATGATTATGATGGAAACAATTGTAGTCATAGAAAAGCACATAATATTTATGGAATGCAAATGGCTAGAGCCACTTACCATGGACTTAAAAAGTTTTCATATCCAAAACGCCCTTTTGTAATTACAAGATCGGCCTATTCAGGTACGCAACGCTATACTTCTACTTGGACTGGAGATAATGTTGCAACTTGGGATCATTTGGCCTTAGCAAATAACCAAGCACAACGTATGTGTATGTCTGGATTCTCATTTGTGGGGTCCGATATTGGTGGATTTGCAGAACAACCAAACGGTGAGTTATTTACACGTTGGGTTCAGTTAGGTGTTTTTCATCCATTTTTTAGAGTGCATTCCTCAGGTGATCATGGTGATCAAGAACCTTGGACTTTTGGAACAACAATGACAGATATTGTTCGTAAGTTTATTGAAATTAGGTATCAGTTATTACCGTATTTATATACTGCTTTTTGGAGATATACAGAAGAGGGAATTCCAATTTTAAAATCTTTAGTGCTGTTTGATCAAGAAGACCAGCACACCCATTATAGAAATGATGAATTTATTTTTGGTGAAAAAATATTGGCTTGCCCTATTTTAGAAGCAAATGCCAAAGGAAGAAGAATGTATTTTCCAATAGGAAGATGGTATAATTTCTGGGACAATTCAGTTGTAATTGGAGGAGAAGAAACTTGGGTTGATGCCGATATTGATAGTATGCCTATTTTTGTAAAAGAAGGAGCCATTATTCCAAAATATCCAATCCAGCAATATGTTGGTGAAAAGGTAATTGAGGAATTAGGCTTAGACGTTTATTTTAAAGTTGGTAAAGAAATCTCTGAAGTTTATGAAGATGCTCAAGATGGATATGATTATAAAAAAGGAAGATATAGTTTAAGAAACTTTAACTTGGTTGGGAAAAAGAATTCATTAAAAATTCAACAATTCAAATCAGGGAAATTTATAACAAGTTACGAAACCTTTAAAATTAATATTCACGGTTTGCCTTTTGAAATCAAAAGTATTCAGGTTGATAATGAAGAAATTGATATTAAAATGTTAAACGGAGAAATTACTTTTGTAATAACTAAAGAATTTAGAGAGTTGCGTATTATAGGATAATAAAATAATAATTATAGAGTTGTCTTAAATTAGGTTGACAGTTTAAAATAAATAAAACCAGAGAATTTACGTTCTCTGGTTTTTTATTGTGTACAATTTCTTTATTAAGATTCAAAATTTAATGAAAATGTTGTTACATAACCAATATTGCTTTTTTAGTACCTTTGTTGTAAGAATAATTCTTTTTTCACTACTATAAAATCAAATCATTTTTATGAAAAAAATATTTAACAAAAAAACATTATCACCTTCCAATATTATTTTTGTAATAGTATTAGTGTTGATGTTGTATCCACCATCAAGAGAATGGTTTATGCGTCAAATAGCATTTTCTCCTTCTGTAGAAAATGCTGGTAAAATAGATTCTTATAATTGGCAATTAAATGGTTTAAATACAGAAAGTCTTAATTTTAATGAATTTAATAACAAAGTTGTTTTTGTAAATTTTTGGGCTACTTGGTGCCCGCCGTGTAGAGCTGAAATGCCAATGATACAAAGTTTGTATAATGATTATAAAGATAAAGTAGCCTTTGTGTTTGTTACCAATGAAAATTGGCCAACAGTTGAAAAATTTTTCAAACAAAACGATTATAATTTACCAACATATAACTCAATAAGCAGTCCACCTTCTAAACTTTCTGAAACCAATAGTATACCAGCAAGTTATTTGATAGATCAAGAAGGCAATATATTAATTAATAAAGTAGGTTCTGCGGATTGGAATAGCAATAAAGTAAGGAAATTGTTAGATGAACTGTTAGCAAAATAAAATTTAGCCTAGAGAACAATATTAAATAGTAATATTTTATTATGGTTTAAGAAGAAGCTGTTTAAACAATCTAATTTTGTTCAAACAGCCTTTTTTTAAATTAAACTTTCAAAAAAATTCTATATCTCGCATTACCATCTTCCAAATGCTTAATAGCCTCATTTACTTTTTCTAAAGGACATTCTTCAACAGTGGGATAGATGAAATCTTATTTACAATGATTCTAAATTAGTTATTTTTAATAAGATAAAGATAATATAGGTGTAATATTTTAATCATTCAATCCTATTCAATAGGATAAATTTTGTAAATTTGAGTGTAAACGAAAATATTTGAAATTCTATAAACTTTTGACCAATTCGTTATAAGTCTTTTTAAAAGGCTTTTTAAGAGTTGATTTGAAGTTTTTATTTTGACTATATTTTAATTGATTAGAAACTTAATAAATAATAAATCATGGCATTAAAAGTGAAAGGTACTATTGCAATTTTAACAGGCGGTGGAGATGTTCCAGGTTTAAACCCTGCAATTAGAGCAATTACAATCAGAGCAAGAAGAGAAGGTTATAAGGTAATTGGATTAAGGCGAGGCTGGGCAGGAATTGTAGAATTTAATCAAGACAAAAAAGCAGACAATAGTAACAATATAATTGAGTTAACTCAAATAATTGTCAATAGAGCAGGAAGAACAGGGGGAACCTTTTTGCATAGTTCTAGAACCCGCCCAAGCCATTTGCCGAAAGCAAGTGTACCTGAGCAACATAGAGATGCGTACCAAGACGAATTTAATGATATGACAAAAGTTGTTTTGGATAATTTAGCTTTTTTAGGGGTAGATTATTTAATTCCAATTGGAGGTGATGATACTTTAAGTTACGCGGTTAGGTTATATAAAGAAGGGTTTAAAGTGGTTGCTATTCCAAAAACGATGGATAACGATGTACCTGGAACTGATTATTGTATTGGTTTTAGTACTTGTATTACTAGAACCATAAATATGACCAATACATTGAGAACTTCAGCTGGTTCACATGAACGGTTTATGGTTTTAGAAGTTTTTGGTAGATATGCCGGCTTCACAGCAATGTTGCCAACAATGGCAGGAGCCGCAAACCGTTGTGTAATTCCTGAGTTTAAATTTAATATTGAAAATTTAACAGAGCATTTAGTACAAGACAGATATGAAAATCCAAGTAACTACTCCGTTGTATTGGTTTCTGAAGGGGCGATGTTTGAAGGAGGTGATATGGTATATAAAGACTCTGTTAAAGATCAGTTTGGTCATGCGAAATTAGGTGGAATAGGAGAGTTGGTTTCTGAAAACATAAAGGCACTTTCTCCTAATTTTAACAATGGAAAAACTG
>JADWMI010000245.1:0-2297 GCA_015767395.1 Bacteroidota bacterium
GCTTTGGTGGCTGCATTTTGAGTAGCTCTCATCCCTATGGAGAAACGAATCATTTTTACCCATTTTTTAAGTTTTTTATTTTTGTTTAGAACGCTTTCTAACCAAGTTTGTTTTGTGCCTATTTTTTGAATATAAGGTGTATTTATTACTGTACAAGGTGTACCTGAAATACGTTCGGTTACTACAATATCATGGGCGCCATAATCTACACAAGCTTGTTTATATTCTTGGATTACATTGGCTTCAACAGAAGCTATAAACGGACTCCCAATTGAAACCCCATCGGCACCGTAGCTTAACATTAAATTTAATTCTTCCTTACACCCCACTCCTCCTGCAGAAATTACAGGAATATTACAATTCTCTTTCAGCATGGTTAACAATTCTTTAGGTGTTAAATCTCCATGATGCCCACCAGCCAGATTGTTTACAGCTATAATGGCATCTGCACCCAAAGCTTCCACTTTTTTAGCAAATTTTAAATCTACTACATCACAAAAAACCTTGATGTTTTTTTTATGCGCTTGGCGAATGGTTTCTTCGGGACTACCTAATGAAGTAATAATAAAATCAACACCTTCTTCACAAATAACTTGCAGTTGGTCTTTGTATTTAATATTGGATTTATTTACAATTAAGTTAAAGCCAAAAGAACCAACTTCAACCTTAGCTGCTTTTAATTCTTTTATAGCTATACGTAACGCATCCAATGTCCTATAATTCAAAGCAGGGATACAACCAGCAATGCCACTTTTCATGGCCTCAATAATCATAGTCGTATTTGAAACCAAAAACATAGGGGCCTGAATTATTGGATACTTTATATTTAAGAGCTGGGTAAGCTTGGTTGGTTTCATATATGTGATTTATTCAAATATAGTGAAAAAGTGATTCTCTAGGTAATAACCCATTTTTATTACTTAATAAAATATTATATTTGATTATAAAACTATGGTTAGGCTTTGTTTCATTCTGTTTACAATCGGGATAAAACAGTGTTTCGAGATTTTATAAAGCGTTTATTTGCAGAATTATTATCCAAAATTAAAAATAGAAATTAATAGCCTTGAAGATGACCTAAAACTGATAAAATGAAAGCTTCTTACTCCAAAAAACTGCTATTAACTATCCTTATTTTAACACAAACTCCTTTTCTAGTTAATGCTCAGAATTCAAAGGAAGAAAAGTACTATATTAATAATAATAAACACTGGTTAGTCGAAATACCCATTTGGATTCCTGGATTCAGAGGTCAAATCGCATATGGTGATTTCGATCTATCTTCTTCTGGAGATCGTGATGAAAAAGAATTTAAGCGGTTAAATAGTGATGTTGGGTTAGAATTTTATCTTGTTGGTAGAATTTCAGCGCAATACAATAAACTTTGGATTCAAACAGATATTTTTTCCGGAGAGGTAGGTAGTGCATTTAGCTACAATTCACTTATTGGAAATAATGAGAAAGAAATTGTAATTATAAAAATTAAAGGTACGTTTACAAGGTTAATTACGGGATACTCTGTTTGGCAAAAATCAACAGAAAACGGCTTCAAAATAGGACTTACACCTTATATAGGTCTAAGATATGTAAGCTTTCATTTGAAATCTGACATATTTGGTTTAACAAAAGTTATTGATGTAAATCCAAATTGGTTTGAACCTTTAATAGGTCTAAATATACCCATTAGTTACAAACGTTTTAAAGTTGAAATACAAGCCGATTATGGTGCCACAGAAACAAAAAATTCTTGGGTGGTAAGTAATCGTTATCGTTATCGCATCTCGAAATTAGTTGATATGCAATTGGGATGGAATCTTATCAGATTATATCATAAAGGACTGGTTGGAAATGATGAATTAGAATCAACAATTAGACTTTTCGGACCTACGGCAGGTGTAGGTTTTAGATTTTGATTAAAATGTATAAATTGATTTATGAAATCGTAGTTTTTCTATTAAATATTTGAGGAATTAAAAATTAACCAAACGTCAACACCTCATAAAATTTATGCTTACATTTAAACTAAAGAACGAACTGACAAACATTAAACGAACGATTTGCTAGGTCCGAAAAACCTTATAAAAACCGATTTCGGAAATGTATTCCAAAATTATTAAAAATTGAAAATAAAACAATCCTATTTAAATGATTCCCATTAAACAAAACACGCACTTACTGGCCTCTAAAAAATTAATTGGCGAAGTAATCACTATTGAAAATAATACCGCCAAAGTAACACTAACCATAACACCAGAAATGGCCGTTGACAATTTCCAACTAGCCCATGGAAGCTTTGT
>JADWMI010000245.1:2397-4161 GCA_015767395.1 Bacteroidota bacterium
AAATACCAACTTTATGATATTTTTAACCCACTCAATTTTAATCGCACACTTGTCTTTAGTACTTTCAACACTTTAACGCTAGTATTAAAAAAAACTATGAAAAGAAAAATTACAGTACTTCTTCTTGTTATTACATCAAGCATAAATTGCTTTTCACAAACTAAAAAGGATACCACTCAAATTAGTAATAAAACCATTACTGAAATTAGAGGACTTGTATTAGATCATCAAAACCAACTTCCGCTTCCTTATACAAATATCATTGTAAAAAGTCAAAATCGAGGCGTTATAACGAACGAGAAAGGTGATTTTTTATTAAACATCTCAAATCTAAAGGAAACGGATTCTATTTGGTTTCAATATATAGGATTTGCCACAAAAAAATTGACAATAAATCAATTATCAACAAATTCAACAGTACTTCTTAAACAAGATGTTTATGCAATGAATGAAGTACTAATCACCAATAAATTAACTGACCCAAAAAAAATTATAAAAAAAGTACTGGAAAATAAAGACATAAATTATGTTACTTCAACACATAAAAATCAAACATTTATTAGAGATAGATACATCACAAATATTCAGAAATTTAATATTGAATTTAACAAAAGCACCATAGAAGGTCTTGATCGTGAAATGATTAAATCCTTTGAAGAAAGTGTACCTAAACATTCAACTTCTTATTCAGATTTTTTAGGCTATATGTATGCAGATAAAAATGAAGAAGATGAATTAGAGTTAAAAGTCGATCCAATTAAAATGGTAAAATTGAAAGAGGAAGATATTGCTGAACTAGATAAAATAGAAAAACTATTTGATAGTTTATTTAAGAGTACTGGCGAAAAAGAATATTGGAAAATTAAGAGTGGTATTTTTGGAAGTAAAATTGATGTTTCTGAAGATCTCGAAAAAGACACTTTAAATGAAAGAGATACACAAAAATTAGAAAATTTGAATCGGGGAATAAAATACAAGCTACGCTACACCTCATTTGAAAACAAAAAACAGTGGGAATTTTTACATAAAACCAATAACTACAACTATACAATTGAAGGCCTTACTCATATAAATGGAGAGGATATTTATATTATAGATTTCACTCCCAAAAAAGATGGAAAATATGAAGGAAGGCTATACATTTCAGTGCTAACATCAGCTTTAATTAGAGCAGACTACCAGTATGCTCCAAATAAAATTGGAAAAGACATTCATTTATTAGGCATTGGTTTTTCAGAAACAGAATTTAAAGGCTCTATTTATTTTGAAAAAATAAATGACTCGTATGAACTAAAATACTTTTCAACAAAATACATCACTGAAGTAAGCCTTAATAGAAAATTTTCACTTCAAAAGAAACAAAATAAATTTCTATTTGATAAAAATTTGAATGAAATAAAAGCAAGATTTAATATGATTGCTAAAAATGAAACGACCACAGAATATATGGTAATTGAGAATCAAAAAATTTCAAAGTCAGATTTTAACAGCTTTAAAGAAAAAGAAAGACTAAAAGTAATTTATGTTGATTTGTTCGATGAAAATTTATGGAAAGACTATGATATTATTGAACCTACGCAACAAATGAGAACCTATAAAAAACAAAATTATAAAGACTAAAAAAAGGCATCCAATTGGATGCCTTTTTTTATCTTATATTTAAAAAGAGATTACTCTTCTTTTACTTCTTCAAAGTCAACATCTTCTACATTGTCTCCTTCGCTTTTAGCTTGTCCTTCACCAGCATCTCCTGTTGGAGCACCT
>JADWMI010000246.1:0-1953 GCA_015767395.1 Bacteroidota bacterium
GTGTTCAGTTTGAAACAAGTTCAATGTCAATGGTTAATGCAGGTGCAAGTTTGAATGTATTAAAAAAGAAAGGAACTATTAGTTTTAGAGTAAACGATATTTTTAAAGGCATGCGATTTAAATTTGAATCAGTTAATCCATATCCATCTGAAGGACAATTTAACTGGGAAAGCAGAACAGCCTATCTCGGATTCGCTTATAGATTTGGAGGAGGAAAAAATAAAGCTCTAAAAAGAAAAAACAGAGATAATAATGAAACCAATGGAGGCGGTGGATTTTTATAAAAAATTTTTAATGACCTGCATAATAGTTGATGGTTAGTGTTAATGTTAGGTTATTAAATAAGAAAACCTAGAGTATAAATACTCTGGGTTTTTGTTTTTTTATGTTAAAGTTTGTTAAAATTGAATTAATAATGCAATAAAAATCGCTTTTCTACGTCTATCTTATATACATACACAAAAAAGATTATTGTATTGTATTTGAATTAGTCCTCTACTCAACACAAGACTCTTCAAAAAATTAAGTGTTAGTTATTGTTAATAGCTAAAAAAGTCTGAAACCATAGTTTGTGTTTCAGACTTTTTAAATTATAAACTTATTTTTTTTACCACTTAATAATAACACTTCCCCATGTAAAACCACTTCCAAAAGCTGCCAAAACAACAGTATCTCCTTCTTTAACCTTACCTTCTTCCCAAGCTTCGGTTAAAGCTATCGGAATTGAAGCTGCAGTTGTGTTTCCGTACTTTTGAATGTTATTAAATACTTGGCTATCATCTAGTTTAAACTTTCGCTGAATAAATTGTGAGATTCTCAAATTTGCTTGATGAGGTATCAACATATCTATATCGCCAACTTCTAGATTATTTTTCATTAATCCTTCCATAATAACTTCACTAAATCTAACAACAGCGTTTTTAAATACAAATTGTCCATTCATATGCGGAAAATAACTTTCATCTTCAGGATCATTATCAGCGATAATATCATTTACCCAACGTTTACCCATTCCAGGAGCAATAAGAACTAACTCTTCTGCATGCTTACCTTCAGAATGCAAGTGAGTAGATAATATTCCTTTTGAAGTATCTTCTTCACGCGTTAATACTGCTGCCCCTGCTCCATCACCAAAAATAACAGAAACACCTCTACCGCGCGTTGTCTTATCTAAACCATGAGAATGTAATTCACTTCCTATAACAAGGACATTTTTATACATTCCTGTTTTAATAAAATTATCCGCAACAGAAATTGCATAAACAAATCCAGAACACTGATTTCTTATATCTAAAGCTCCTACAGTTTTTATATCCAATGCTTCTTGCACTTGTACTCCTGGGCCTGGAAAATACATATCGGGACTTAAGGTTGCGAATACAATAAAATCGATATCATCTTTATCTATTCCAGAACGTTCAATAGCAATTTTGGCAGCCTTAACTCCCATTGAAGCAGTTGTATCTCCTGAATCTTTGACCCAACGACGCTCTTTAATTCCTGTTCTTTCCTGTATCCACTCATCGTTCGTATCCATCATTACCGATAACTCTTCATTTGTAACTACATTTTCTGGAACAAACTTACCTAAACCAATTATCTTTGAATTATACATAATTATAAACCTATTATATTTCGATTAAGTAAATTTAAGCATTTAATTGTTTAACTTTATTCTAATAAGATGGATATCTAATAAATCAAATCATCTAGAAAAAATATTAAATATATAATGAGTTTCACAAATAACACCTATTACAATTTATTTAATAAACAAAAAACTAATCAATATTCTGTAGCCAACACTACCTATAAACAACGTATAAAAAAATTAAATGTTTTAAAAAAAGCATTAGAATTCACTTATAGAGACAAATTAAAAGAAGCTTTAATAAAAGACTTAAAAAGGCATCCGTCTGAAGTAGATTTACTAGATATTTATCCAACAATAAG
>JADWMI010000246.1:1963-4157 GCA_015767395.1 Bacteroidota bacterium
AATAAGTGAAATCAAACTTGCAAAAAAAAATATAAAACAATGGATGAAAAAACAACGTGTTGAAACACCTTTGTTTTTAATAGGTTCCAGTTCGTGGTATCAATACGAACCTAAAGGTGTTTGTTTAATTATCTCACCATTTAATTTTCCATACCTTCTTACATTTGGGCCTTTGGTTTCTGCTATTTCAGCTGGAAACACAGTAATAATAAAGCCTTCTGAATTAACTCCAAATTGTTCGGGAGTTATGCAACAAATTGTTGAAGAATTATATAATGAAGATGAAGTCGCCATAGTACAAGGAAAGGTTGAAACATCAACAGAACTTTTAAAATTACCTTTCAATCATATTTTCTTTACCGGTTCTCCGACAGTCGGAAAAATTATAATGAAAGCTGCGTCAGAGAATTTAACATCTGTTACATTAGAGTTGGGTGGAAAATCACCTGTAATTATTGATGAAACAGCACATTTAAAATCAACTGTTAAACGTATAGCTTGGGGAAAATTTTTTAATTCTGGTCAAGCATGTATAGCTCCAGATTATATTATGATTAGCGAATCTATAAAAGATAAATTTTTAAATCTTTTAGAAGATCAAATTAAAGTATTTTATGGTTCTAATGCTTCAAAATCAAATTCTTTTAGTAGGATTGTCAATGAAAATAATTTTAATAGAATTAAAAATCTTATTGAAGATGCTAAATCTAAAGGAGCAACTATAGTTTCTGGTGGAAATTACAATTCTGAAGACAATTATATTGAACCTACTATTATTACTGAAGTTCCTGATGATGCTAAAATTTTGCACCATGAAATCTTTGGCCCAGTATTACCGGTTCTTACTTATAAAAATATCGATGAAGCTATTCGCTACATAAACTCAAAAGAAAAACCATTAGCGTTATATATATATAGCCAAGACAAGAAACAGATAAACCATGTTTTAAAAAATACACGGGCAGGAAGTTCGGGAATAAATAATAATGTCGTACAATTTGGAAACCATAATTTACCATTTGGAGGTAGTAATACTAGTGGCATAGGCAAATCTCATGGCTTTTTTGGCTTTCAAGAATTTTCTAATATGCGTTCTGTACTAAAACAGAACTTTAAAGGTCCATCGGAAATTGTTTTTCCTCCTTATAATAAGACGAAGCAAAAAATAATAGAATTAACTATTAAATGGTTTTAAAATTTAAACCAGCCTTTTATTAATTCATTTTTTGTCAATCTAAAGGTTGCCAAATATGGATTATAGTTTGGTTTTAATGGTTTGTCTTTTGCTATCTGATGAATTTGGTAATCGTAAAAACCTGCTTCTGCCATATCTGCCATTTTTTTTATTTTAAAATTAAAATTAGCATCTTCAATTTTTTCATGTTCTCTATTTACAAAAGATGAAGGAAACGTCTCATCTACTAAAAAAGGTCTAGCAAAGCCAATCACTTCTAATTCATTATTTTCAATAACTTTTTCACAAAAATCAATAGTTCTAAAACCACCTGTAACCATTAATGGTATATCAGTGACAGACCTTATTTTCTCTGCGAATTCCATAAAATAAGCTTCACGCTTCCTCGTAGATTCACGTTCATTGCGTTTTGTTAAAAACACAATATTCTCATAGGTGCCACCAGAAATTTCAAGTAAATCTATTTTAAGTTCCTGTAGTTTCTCAATAACATACAAGGCATCTTCTTCATTAAAGCCTCCTCGTTGAAAATCGGCTGAATTTAATTTAACAGAAATAGGAAAATTAGCTCCAACTGCAATTCTAGTTTTTTTTATTATTTCGAATAAAACTCGCGAACGATTCTCAATAGAACCTCCATATTCATCTGTCCTTAAATTTGTTATTGGAGATAGAAATTGACTCAATAAATACCCATGTGCCGAATGAACTTGTACACCTGTAAAGCCAGCTTTTTTACATATAACTGAAGTTGTAACAAAACGTTGAATAACATCTTCAATCTCTAGGATTGTCATTGCTCTAGGCTTGGCAAAAAGCATCAACTTTTTTAATTGCACTGTAGATGGTGCAATAGGCCTAAACGTTGAAAAGATAGTCGATTGCCTACCTGCATGACTAATTTGTGCCCAAAGATGGCAGTCTTCCTTTGTTCCTGCTATGGTTAAATCTTTTAATGCTTCTAATCCACTTTCATCTTCAATAACAATATTTCCTGCC
>JADWMI010000065.1:0-1206 GCA_015767395.1 Bacteroidota bacterium
ATTGAAAATGTTTTAGGTGCTGATGTTGCTTTAATTAGAGCAATGCCAAATACAGCTATTTCTGTTGGGGAGTCTATGACTTGTTTAAGTGCGAATGCAAATGGTAAAAAGAATATAGATTTTGCCAAAGTAATTTTCGAGTCAATAGGTAAAACAATGTGTATTGAAGAAAGCTTGATGCGATCGGCAACAGTAATTTGTGCAAGTGGAATTGCTTTTTGGATGCGTCTAATTCGTGCTACTTCGCAAGGTGCGGTTCAATTGGGATTTCATGCGGAAGAAGCTCAGGAATTAGCCGTGCAAACCTGTTTAGGTGCAGCGAGTTTATTGGTGAAATCTGGAAACCATCCAGAACAGGAAATTGATAAAGTAACTACGCCAAGTGGTTGTACTATTGAAGGTTTAAATGAAATGGAACACCAAGGTTTGAGCGCTGCATTAATTAAAGGAATTGTTACTTCATTCGAAAAAATCAATCAGATTTAAAATATAAATTATGAAATTATTTGATGTATATCCGCTGTATAATATAACACCTGTTAAAGCGGAAGGAGCTTATGTTTGGGATGAAAATAACACAAAATATTTAGATTTATATGGTGGTCACGGCGTAATTTCGGTTGGACATACACATCCTAAATATGTAGAAGCGATTTCTAATCAATTAAATAATATTGGATTTTATTCTAATTCTATTCAAAATCCTTTGCAAAAGGAATTGGCTGAAAAATTAGGACGTATTTCTAATTGTGAAAATTACAACTTGTTTTTATGTAATTCAGGAGCAGAAGCAAATGAAAATGCCTTAAAATTAGCCTCGTTTATTACTGGGAAAAGTAGAATTATTTCTTTTAAGAATTCATTTCACGGACGTACTTCAGCAGCTGTGGCAGCTACGGATAATAAAAATATCAATGCGCCAATCAATTTACAGCAAAAGGTTACTTTTTTACCATTGAATGATGTCGAATTGGTTATTCATGAACTCGGTAAGGGAGATGTTGCTGCCGTAATTATTGAAGGGATTCAGGGTGTTGGTGGTTTGGATGAAGGAACTACCGCATTTTTTCAGGAAGTTGAAAAAGTGTGTAATAAAAAAGGTGTTTTACTTATTTTAGACGAGATTCAAAGTGGTTATGGTAGAAGCGGAAAATTTTTCGCATTTCAACATCACAATATTCAACCAGATATAATTACTACCGCAAA
>JADWMI010000065.1:1306-6206 GCA_015767395.1 Bacteroidota bacterium
AAAAAATTGACACATAAACAACGTAACAATGTTTTGCAATCAATGGCTAAATTAATTGCTTCAGAAAGCGATGCTATTTTGGCAATCAATAAAACAGACGTTGACAGTTATAATGGTGAAGATTTAGCCATGTACGATCGTTTAAAGGTTGACGATGGTAAAATTGAAGGAATGATTCTGTCGTTAAACCAATTAGTAGCAGACACAGATCCTTTAGGTAAAGAATTATACAATTTTACGCATAATAATGGAATGAACATTGTAAATAAAACGGCTCCATTTGGAACTGTTTTAATTATTTATGAATCTAGACCAGATGTAACTGTTGAAGCGGCTGGAATTGCCTTTAAATCAGGGAATAAAATCTTGTTAAAAGGAGGTAAGGAGTCCGTAAATTCTAATTTAAAAATTGTGGAGTTGTGGCACAAAGCACTGGCAACACACAATATTTCAACCGAATGGGTGGAGTATATAAATTATAACAGAACTGAAACTCAGGCCTTTTTAGAAAATCCTACACAAAAAGTAGATCTAATAGTGCCTCGAGGCGGTGAAAAATTAATCGCTTTTGTAAAGCAACATGCGAACTGTCCGGTAATTGTTAGCGGTCGTGGTAATAACTTTGTGTATGTTGATAAAGAAGCGGATTTGGACTTGGCTTTGAAAGTAATTATCAACGGTAAAACTGCTAAAATATCAGCTTGTAATGCCGTTGATAAAATTTTAATCAATGAGAATTTACCAGATAAAGAAAACTTCATTCAAACGTTAATTGAAAAATTACTGGAATTTAATGTGGCGATTTTAGGAGATAAAATATTGTCAAACTATGAAAATGTTGGAGCTTTTGAAAATGAAGCTATTTGGTTCGAAGAATTTTTAGATTATAAAATTGTGTTGGGAAGTGTTGCTTCAACAACAGAAGCGATTGAGATGATTAATAAATATGGTGGAGGGCATTCAGCAGTGATTGTGACTAAAAATAATGAAGAAGCAGAGATGTTCATGGAGTCAGTTGATTCTGCAGCTGTATATCAAAATGCTTCAACACGTTTTACAGATGGAGGTCAGTTTGGTTTAGGAGGCGAATTAGCAATAAGTACAGATAAATTACATCATAGAGGACCAATGGGATTGCACCATTTGGTAACAAATAAATGGTACGTTTTTGGAGATGGGCAAATCAGATAAAAAAAGAATATTATTGAAAATTGGTTCCAATGTTTTAACGAAAGGAACCAATCAGATTTCAAGAGGGAAACTCGAAGATATTGCACGTCAGATTGCATCGTTAAAAGACGAATACGAGTTTGTAATTGTGAGTTCTGGAGCAATTGCTGTAGCCAAACAATTTGTTGACCTACAGAGTAAAGGAAAACCAATAAATGTTAAGCAAGCTTTGGCTAGCATTGGACAACCACATTTAATGCGTATTTTTCATGAGAACTTTTGGGAACTAGGCTTGCTTACTTCTCAATGTTTGTTGTCTTATTCAGATTTTCGGAAAAGTGATTCCAAAAAGAATATAAAGAACACGATTAATGTCTTAATTGAAAACAACTATATACCTATTATTAATGAGAATGATACTGTAGCGACAGATGAAATAAAATTTGGTGATAACGACAAATTATCGGCTTTAACAGCAGCATTATTAAAAGTTGATTTGTTGATTATAGCAACCAATACCAGTGGGATTTACACCAAAAAATCTATTAATGGTGATAACAAGGAAACCATCAAAGAAACATCAGATATTGAATCTTTAAAAGAACAAATTGAGGCTTCTATTTCAATACATGGAACAGGGGGGATGGCAACAAAAATTGCAGCATCTGAAATAGCGCAAGAAGCAAATATTGAAACTTGGATTGTAAATGGTTTATCAGAAAATTTTATTGTAGATGCCATGAATAACAAGACTCAATTCACAAAAATAATTACAAAATAAGATTATGAAACATTACTTGAACATTAATGACCTAGAAAACTTGCAGAGCACCGTTCAAGAAGCCATTGATTTAAAAAACAATGAACTGAAATTTAGTACGTTAGGAAAGGGAAGAACCATTTGTTTATTGTTTTTTAACAATAGTTTGCGTACCCGTTTAAGTACACAAAAAGCAGCTCAAAATTTAGGGTTAAACGCTATTGTCATGAATTTTGGGAGTGAAGGGTGGCAATTGGAATATGAAGATGGCGTAATCATGAATAAAGATAAGTCGGAACATGTAAAAGAAGCGGCGAAAGTAATTGCACAGTATTGCGATATTGTGGCTATTAGAGCATTTGCTTCCTTAACAGATAAGGAAAAAGATTTGGCAGAGATTGTATTGCTTAATTTTAAAAAATATGCGGGTATACCTGTTGTAAATATGGAAAGCGCTGTAGGGCATCCGCTACAAGCCTTGGCAGATGCTATTACATTGGAAGAAAATAAAACATTACACAAACCAAAAGTTGTGTTGAGTTGGGCGCCACATCCAAAAGCATTGCCACATGCGGTAGCGAATTCATTTGTTGAAATGATGCAATTACAAGATGCTAATTTTGTTATTACGCATCCTGAAGGTTATGAGTTGAATCCAACTATTACAAAAGATTCAACCATAGAATACGATCAGAAAAAAGCTTTTGAAAATGCAGATTTTGTGTATGTAAAAAACTGGAGTTCATTTAAAGATTACGGAAAAGTAGTTTGTGAAGATGAAAATTGGATGATCACAGGTGATAAAATGGGGGTAACCAACAATGGTAAATTTATGCATTGTTTACCTGTACGTAGAAATGTGGTAGTTGCTGATGAAGTGATTGATTCAGAAAACTCAATCGTAATTGAACAAGCAAATAACAGAACGTATTCAGCACAAATTGTGCTAAAGAAAGTATTGGAGAATCTATAGGTCACAGAGCGGAGTCGAAGTGCCTGTGCTGATTGTAGTCGAAGTGTTGTAACTTGAAATTGATTTTGACTACGCTCAATCACCAAAATGACACAAAATGAACAAACAAACATTACAAATATTTAAAATTGGAGGAAACGTTATTAATAATGATGAAGCCTTAAGTTCTTTTCTGAAAGATTTTTCTACCTTAAAAGGGCCAAAAATATTGGTTCACGGAGGTGGAAAAAAAGCAACAGAAGTTTCGGCGGCAATGGGTTTACAACCACAAATGATAAACGGGCGTAGAGTTACCGATGAAGCAACTGTTGAAGTTGTGACTATGGTGTATGCAGGTTTGTTAAATAAAAAAATAGTAGCACAGCTGCAAAAAAATGGTTGTAATGCAATGGGTTTGTCCGGTGCTGATGCCAATTGCATTTTGGCGCACAAACGTATTGTGAAGGATATTGATTATGGTTTTGCGGGTGATGTAGATGCCATCAATGCTGAAATTATTGATGTGTTACTTCAAAATAAGGTAACACCAGTTTTTTGTGCTATTACACATGATAAAAACGGGCAATTATTAAACACAAATGCAGATACAATTGCTTCGGAAGTAGCCATTGGGATGAGTAAGCGGTACAACACGGAATTAAATTTTGTATTTGAATTAAAAGGTGTTTTAGAAAGTATTGAGGATAAAAATTCAGTTATTACAGAAATAAATTCAGAAAAATATGAGCAATTAATAGCCCAAGGAATTATAGCTGATGGTATGCTTCCTAAAATGCACAATTGTTTTAATTCATTAAAAAAAGGAGTGAGTAAAGTGAAAATTGGAGACGCTTCTTTGGTGAAAAGTACAAATAACATATATACAACATTAACGATATGAAAGAGTCGTCATGCTGAACTTGTTTCAGCATCACATAGAATGAGACCCTGAAACAAGTTCAGGGTGACGTAAATTTTAAGGTAATTAATAAGTGAATAATGATTAAACAACTAACAAAACAAGCAATTGATTTGCTGAAAAAATTAATTTCAAAGCAATCCTTTTCAGGAGAAGAAAATGAGACTGCATTGTTAATAATGCAATGGTTTTCGCATCATGACATTAAATTTGAAAGTGAAGTTCACAATGTTTGGGCAGTAAATAAACATTTTGATCCTTCAAAAAAAACCATTTTGTTAAACTCTCATCATGATACCGTAAAACCCAATAAAGGATATACACGTGATCCATTAAAAGCAGAGGTTATTGACGGAAAATTATACGGATTGGGAAGTAATGATGCTGGTGGATGTTTGGTTTCTTTATTAGCAACATTCACTTATTTTTACAATCGAGAAGATTTAAAATATAATTTTTTAATGGTAGCTTCAGCTGAAGAAGAAAATACAGGGCCAAATAGTTTGGTGAGTATAATACCTATACTTCCTGAAATTGATTTCGCCATAGTTGGTGAGCCAACATTAATGAATTTAGCGATTGCAGAAAAAGGATTGATGGTGTTGAATTGTGAAGCAAAAGGAACTTCGGGTCACGCAGCGCATGGAAACACAGATAATGCCATTTATAATGCCATAGAAGATATCAACTGGTTTCAAACCTATGAATTTCCTAAAGAATCAGAAACCTTAGGAAAAGTAAGAATGACAGTAACTCAAATTGAAGCAGGAAGTCAGCACAATGTAATTCCTTCAAGTTGTAAATATGTAGTTGATGTAAGAGTTACAGACGCATATAGCAACCAAGAAGTTTTTGAAATTGTAACAGAAAATGTGAAATCGGAAGTTTGTCCAAGATCACAACGCTTGAATTCTTCATCAATACCAAAAGAGCATCCTATTGTTCTAGCAGGTATTAAATTAGGGAGGGAAACCTACGGTTCGCCAACAATTTCAGATCAGGCGATATTGAGTTGTCCTTCTTTAAAATTAGGACCAGGTGAAAGTTTGAGATCACACACTGCAGATGAATTTATTTATGTGCGTGAAATTGAAGAAGG
>JADWMI010000065.1:6306-10702 GCA_015767395.1 Bacteroidota bacterium
GTTAAACAATTCAACAAATAAACAACAATTATGAAACTTTGGGATAAAGGATTTTCAACCGATAAAAAAATAGATATTTTCACTGTTGGAAACGACAGAGAATTGGATTTAATTTTGGCAAAATATGATGTAATTGGCAATTTAGCACACGCTAAAATGTTGCATAAAATAGGGTTGCTTTCTACAGATGAAATTGCTTCTTTGGAAGTTGAGCTAAACGCAATTTTAAAAACGATTGAAGCGGGAGAATTTACGATTGAAGATTCTTTTGAAGATGTGCATTCAAAAGTGGAGTTTATGTTAACTGAAAAGTTAGGAGATACTGGTAAAAAAATTCATACGGCACGTTCAAGAAACGATCAGGTTTTAGTTGATGTTCATTTATATTTAAAAGATGCTTTAGTTGAAATTAATGAAGGTGTTGATGAATTATTCGATTTGTTGATTCAATTAGCTGAACAGTATAAAGATGTGTTATTACCGGGTTACACGCATTTACAAGTTGCCATGCCATCTTCTTTCGGGATGTGGTTTTCAGCCTATGCTGAAACCTTGATAGATGATATTTACTTTTTAAAAGCAGCTTATAAAGTAGCAGATCAAAACCCGCTGGGTTCGGCTGCAGGTTATGGAAGTTCTTTTCCAATTGATAGAGATGAAACTACTAAATTATTAGATTTTGAAACCTTGAAATTTAATTCGGTTGCGGCTCAAATGGGGCGTGGAAAATTAGAGAAATCTGTTTCTTTTGGATTGAGTTCAGTGGCTGCTACGTTGGCTAAAATGAGTATGGATATATGTTTGTATATGAGTCAGAATTTTAATTTTATTTCTTTTCCTGATGAATTAACAACGGGTTCAAGTATTATGCCTCATAAAAAAAATCCAGATGTTTTTGAGTTGATTCGTGGTAAATGCAACAAATTACAAGCCTTACCAATGGAGTTTACCTTGATTTCAAATAATTTACCAAGTGGCTATCATAGAGATTTGCAGTTGTTGAAAGAAGGTTTAATTCCATCGTTTTCAACTTTAAAAGCTTGTTTAGAAATGTTAACTTATTCATTAAAAAATATTCGGGTAAGAACTGATATTGTTGAAGAAGATAAATATTTGTATTTGTTTAGTGTTGAGGAGGTGAACAAGTTGGTTCAAAGTGGTGTGCCGTTTAGAGATGCTTATAAAATTGTTGGAAAAGATATCAATGAGGGTAATTTTAATCCAGATAAAAAAGTAAATCACACCCATAAAGGAAGTGTTGGTAATTTATGTTTGGATGAAATTGTAGCAAAGAAAAATAGAGCTTAAAATTAAAAGACGAACTAAAAAGTATTGAGAACCGTAATTATGAATTTAATTCAGAATCTCATCATACTGATTATTAATCATTATGCGAACCTGAAATGAATATTCACGATTTCCTTAATATAAAATAATAAAGGAATGAGTAAACAAGTTCAGGTTGACGAAATTTTCACTTTTCAGCTAGCTTTTTTAATTAATAGACCACAAACTTAAATCCTGCCGAAATAATATTTGCATTTAAGTTTGTACTTCTATCATAATAATGATAGTTTAAATCGATATTTTTTAAGCGAAGTTTCCAAATGTGAGCTTTGGTAAAAATATCAGTATATGAGATTCCAAAACCATATTGATTAGAATCAAATTCAGATAAATCATAATCTGAAGTATAAAATGCTTCATTTGAAGTATGTACTTCAAACGGCGCAAAATAATCCGCAGCTGTTTGTGTGTAATATCTATAAGATGGATACAATGTAAATTTATCCGAAATTTTTATAGGTAGTTCAATATTTACAGTACTTGAATTTACTCCCCAATCGTCATAATAATAACGGTAGTATGTTCTAAGTGCAACCACTTCATTGATGTAAAGATTGAAGCGACCTCCAATGGGTAGTTTAAATCGTGTATCAGGTAATCTTTCTATATCATCTGCCAGTCGAAATACATCTGTATTTGTTTTTGAAGTGTAATTAGGAATACTTTCTCCGTTACCAATATAGTAATTAGATTTATCTCCAAAATAAACGCGTTGCATAGGATTTGCCAACCATCCGTTTTGTTGAACAACATCAAAAAATATTGAAAATTGTGCTTTTTTACTGATGATTTGTGAGAAGTTAAAGGATGCTGAGTATGTGTTTCTAGAAGTGTTATCGATAAGGGTGTTTTTATATGGACTCCAAACTGTGGAGCCATTTTTATCAATAATGTCACCGTTTTGATCTAAAATATCTACATCTTCAAAAAAGCCATCATTTAAATCCCCTTCAACTTCAATATATGAATAGATTTCGGTTGGGTATTCAGGATGCCATTGATCAAAATAAGCATTTATTTTAACGCCAAATTCAGTATTTTTTTCATTGAATAATTTGGTGAAACTTAAGCCTGCACCAATTGATGTATAATCATATTCAGTAGCAAAATTAATGTTTGCTCCTAAGATGGTGTTTCTGTCATTTGAAGAATGACTATAACCAATATTTCCACTCACCCAAGTATCACTTTGTGAAGCGCCTGAAGATGCCACCCAAGGACTTCCAGTTGCATCGACTTCACCATTTGCATTTTGTTTTCTGAAGCTTTTATCTTCCTCCTCTTCATCTTCGTCGTCATCATCTCCACTTTTTGAGGCTCCGGCATCAAAAGGATTTAAATTACTCGATGAAGCAGAACTATATGCCGAAATTGTAGCGTCAATGCTAAAAACATCATCGGCATTTAAAGGAATGGAAATAGTTAAGTTCCCAGCAAAATCAGTTAATTCTTCTGTTCCAATTCCACCTGTAACGGCTGCATTATCACCATCCTGGCTATAATAACTAAGAAGAAGGTCAACTTCTGTATTTTCTAGGACTCTTTTTTTGTAGGTGTTATTTGATGTTTGGGCATGACCAATCAGTGTGAGAAGTAATGCTATTATTGGGATTAAATTTTTCATATATTAATATTAATTACAGCCGCAACCACCACCAGATTTACCTCCATTTGCTCCAGATGCAGCTTCTCGGTATACTTGAAAGCTTGTAACAAATTTGTTCGATTTTTTATCAGCTAAAACCATATCTGGGTCATTGATATATACTTTTTCATAATCTTTAACAGCAACACAAGAAGTTAAAGAAAGTATGATTGCCAATAAGCTAATTTTTAGTTTCATAGTTTTTAATATTTATGTTTTTTGAGGTATGAATTTTCCCTTCATCATCAATTATGATACATGCTGTTTTTGATAGTTGGTTAATTCTATTGATGCCTACTTCTGTTCCCATTACAAAAATTGAAGTGGCTAACGCATCAGCCAATTCCGCTTTTGGAGCAAATACAGAAGCACTAATAATTCCTGTTGAAGGATAACCAGTTCTTGGGTCAATAATATGTGTATATTGTTTACCGTTAAAAGTGACAAATTTCTCATAATCGCCCGATGTTACTACGGCTCCGTTGGTAATTGGTAAAACAGCAAAAGCATTATTTTTATTTAAAGGATTTGTAATAGCAACATTCCAATCTTCGCCATTTGGTTGTTTTCCCCAAGTATTCATATCGCCTGAAGCATTTATAATGCCTGCTTTGGCACCCTCTGAAATTAATAGGGATTTAGCTTTGTCTGCCGCATAACCTTTACCAATAGCCCCAAAACCAATTTTCATTCCTTTTAATTTTAAATAAACTGTATTATTTTTTTTGTCAAGAATTATGTTTTTATATCCCACTTTTGAAACAGAAGCTTTTATTTCGTTTTCAGAAGGCATTATTTTCATACTCCCATCAAATTTCCAAATCTTATCCATAGACGCATAGCTAATGTCAAAAGCCCCATCGGTTAATGTTGAAATTGCGATTGACCGTTCAATTAGATCAAACAATTCCTTAGCTATTTTTACCGGTTTTATGCCGGCGTTTCTAATAATTTCAGAAGTTTGAGAATTTGCATCCCAAGATGAAATCAATTTTTCAATTCTTGTAATTTCATCAATAGCCAAATTAATATAATTTTTAGCGCTCAATGTATCATTTGTAACCACAGCAATTTCAAATTTACTGCCCATTAATTTTAAGGTTCGTCGATGAATTTGTTGTGAGAAAACGAATGTTGAACTCAAAAGAAAAACAAATAACACAAGGTTTTTACTCATTAATTTTTTTAAAAAGAATTTAGAATTTCAATGTACTCAGAAGGACTTACTTTTTTGTATCCAGTACTTCCTAAAACATCGGCATTTTTACCTAAAACCACTACATAAGGAAAATAGCCTTTAGTATTGTATTTTTCGGCTAATTGATTGTTTTTTTCTTGCTGAGATTTGTCTAGTTTATTTTTAGATTTTCTTGGGAAATCGGCTTTCAGCATTACAAAATGTTC
>JADWMI010000247.1 GCA_015767395.1 Bacteroidota bacterium
AGAATTAGATATACCCGTTATGCATGATGACCAGCATGGAACGGCAATTATTTCTGCAGCGGCTTTAAAAAATGCTGTTGAGATTATTGGAAAAGATATTTCTAAAGTAAAGATTGTTGTCAATGGAGCTGGTGCAGCTGCGATATCATGTTCTAGGCTATATCTTGCCCTAGGAGCGGTAAAAGACAACTTGGTAATGTGTGATAGCAAAGGAGTTATTAGAAAAGATATTGAAAACCTTACCGAACAAAAAGCTGAGTTCGCAACCGATAAAAACTTACGTACTTTGGAGGAAGCAATGGTCGATTCAGATGTTTTTATAGGGCTTTCAAAAGGGAATGTAGTAAGCCCTCAAATGCTATTAACAATGGCTAAAGATCCTATTGTTTTTGCAATGGCAAACCCAACTCCTGAAATTGATTATAACCTAGCGGTAAAAACAAGAAAAGATGTTGTTATGGCTACTGGAAGATCAGATCATCCGAATCAAGTAAATAATGTACTTGGTTTCCCATTTATTTTTAGAGGAGCTTTAGATGTTAGAGCTACCAAAATAAATGAAGAAATGAAAATGGCAGCAGTACATGCCTTGGCTAATTTAGCCAAAGAATCTGTGCCAGAAAAAGTAAATATCACTTATGGAGAAACAAATATTCAGTATGGTAGGGAATATATAATTCCCAAACCTTTTGATCATAGATTAATAACAGAAGTGCCACCAGCAGTTGCAAAAGCGGCCATGGAATCAGGTGTTGCAAAACATCCAATTAAAGATTGGGATGCTTATAGAGAAACATTAGCGGAACGTCTAGGTACGGGAAGTAAATTGATGCGTTTGCTCACAACACGGGCAAAAGCAAATCCAAAGAGTGTGATTTTTGCTGAAGCTGATCACCTAGATGTTTTGAAAGCAGCTCAAATTGTGTTTGAAGAAGGGATTGGAAAGCCTATACTATTGGGGAATAAAGAAATTATTCTTGAATTAATGGAAGAATTAAATTTTGAAGCCGATCTTCCTATTATTGATCCAAAATCACATAAAGAAAAAAAGCGAAGACATCGTTTTGCTAAGATATATTGGGAAAATCGTCAACGAAAAGGAATTACAATATTAGAAGCCCAAAAGTGGATGCGTGAACGTAATTATTTTGCTGCGATGATGGTGAATGAAGGTGAGGCCGATTCGTTGGTTACCGGATATTCTAGAAGTTACCCAGTGGTTGCGAAACCAATAATTGAGTTAATAGGTATGGCTAAAGGAGTTCTCAGAGTTGCGGCAACAAATATTATGATGACCGATAGAGGCCCTATGTTTTTTTCTGATACGGCATTCAATATAAATCCAACTGAAGAAGAATTGGTTCAAATAACTCGTATGACTGATAGGGTAATGAAAATTTTTGATATCAAACCTAATTTGGCAATGTTGTCGTATTCAAATTTTGGATCTGCACATTTTGAATCTGCTCATAAAAGCTCACAAGCTGTTGCTTATTTGCATAAAAACTATCCAGAAATTATGGTGGATGGTGAAATTCAAGCTGATTTTGCCTTGAGCATGGATTTAAGATCAGAAAAATTTCCATTTTCTAAACTTCACAATAAAAAAGTAAACGGATTAATTTTTCCAGATTTAAATTCGGCCAATATTAGTTATAAATTAATTAAAGGACTAAATAACACAGAGTCTATTGGACCAATTATAATGGGTTTAAAAAAACCCGTTCATATTTTACAGTTAGGAGCAAGTGTAGATGAGATTGTGAATATGGTTTGTGTGGCAGTTGTAGATGCGCAAGAAAACAGCAAAAAACAAGATTATTTTACTACATTTGAAAAGTAATTGAAAAAGTAAAATATGATAACCCATATTAGAGGAAAATTAATTGAAAAAAACCCTACAAACGCAATAATAGAAGCCAACGGGATTGGTTACTGGTTGAATATTTCACTTAATACTTATTCGCAATTATCAGATAGTGAAGCAGTGTTTTTATACACTTATTTATCTGTAAAAGAAGATTCTCATACACTTTATGGTTTTAGTACTAAAGTTGAACGTGAAATATTTAAAATGTTAATTTCAGTTTCTGGTGTAGGTCCTAGTATTGCTCGAACCATGATTTCATCTATGACAACTGATGAAATTCAGCATGCAATAGCATCTGGAAATGTGAGTTTAATACAGTCTGTAAAGGGAATTGGAGCTAAAACAGCTCAAAGAGTATTGGTTGATTTGAAAGATAAAATAGCAAAAACCTATGCCGTTGATGAAGTTTTTGTAAATGAAAGCAATACGAATAAAAATGAAGCGTTATCTGCTTTAGAGGTTTTAGGGTTTAATAAAAAATTATCAGAAAAAGTAATTGATAAAATTTTACAAGAAGATAAAACTTTGAGTGTTGAAGGCCTTATTAAAAAAGCACTAAAAAAATTATAAAAAAATTGAAGCATATTACATTTTTAAATAAAGCAGTCTTTATAATTTTTTTATTGTTGTTTTTTTCTTCAACAGTAAAAGCTCAGAATCCCCCTGCTTCAAAAACAGCAGATACTACAAAAGTTTTAAAATCTTCAGACACTTTAGATTTAAAATACCCTTTTAAAAATAATAAAGCGGGGAGTCTGTTTTTGGGAGATCCTTCAGTAGAAATTATTTTTGATGAAGATTTAGGGAAGTATATTATTATTGAAAAAGTTGGCGGTTATTATGTTGAAAGGCCTGTTTATATGACTCAAGAGGAGTATAAAGATTATAGGCTTAAAAGAGACATGCTCGATTACTATAAAGAAAAAATTAGCGCTACAAATAGTAAAAAGAAAGGTAGTGCTGCAGCTCAAAAAAACTTACTTCCTACTTATTATGTGAATTCAGATTTTTTCGAATCCGTTTTTGGAGGTAATACTGTTGAGGTAAATCCACAAGGATCTATTTTAATTAAATTGGGTGGACTTTATCAAAAAGTAGACAATCCTCAGCTTTCAGAAGAAAATAGAAGTAGTTTTACCTTTGATTTTGATCAGCAAATTAGTGCAAGTATTGTTGCAAAAGTAGGAACAAGATTAAAATTTAGCGCCCAATTTGACACACAATCTTCTTTTAATTTTCAAAATCAGGTAAAGTTAGAATATACACCAACTGAAGACGATATAATTCAAAAAATTGAAGTTGGTAATATTAGCATGCCTGTGAAAAACTCGCTTATTCTGGGCGCTCAAAGTTTATTTGGATTAAAAACGGAATTGCAATTTGGTAAAACCAGAATTACAGGTGTAATTGCTGAACAAAAATCGCAAACACGTTCAGTAGCGGCTCAAGGAGGTTCAACCATTCAGGAATTTGAGTTGCAAACAACAGATTATGATGACAACCGTCACTTCTTTTTATCTCATTATTTTAGAGATATTTACAATGAAGCACTAAAAGACAATCCGTTGGTGAATAGTCCAATAAATATTACAAAAGTTGAGGTTTGGGTTACCAATAGAAATAATTCAACAATGAATGTGCGAAATATTGTTGCTTTGGCTGATATAGCTGAAGGAGATCCTTCTAATATTGGGCCGGCAGATGTTATACCAGTTCCTGGAGCCTTTTTACCTATCAACGAAGCGAACGATATTTCAACAATTTTGACGCCCACGAATCCGGTTAGAAGGATATCAACAGTTCCGGTTGGTTTGGCACCATTCTCAATGCAGGAAGGTCGTGATTATTCAGTATTGGAAAACGCAATAAAATTAGATGAATTTAAGGATTTTACAATTCACCCACAATTAGGATATGTTTCATTAAACAGGCGCTTGGCAGAATCTGATGTGCTCGCAGTTGCTTATGAATACACAGTTAGTGGAGATACAAAAGTATACAAAGTTGGTGAATTTACAAGTGATGGTATTGTAGCTCCAGATAATATTGTAGTAAAATTATTAAGAAGCCAAATTATAAGCAATCAAATTCCAATGTGGGATTTAATGATGAAAAATGTATATTCTTTGCAAGCCTTTGATATGCAACGTGAAGGGTTTAGGTTGGATATTATGTATGCTGATGATGCTACCGGAGTACCAATAAACGTGCTTCAAAATGCACAAACTGCTGGAGTTTCGGACAAAACGTTATT
>JADWMI010000248.1 GCA_015767395.1 Bacteroidota bacterium
TAGGTTTGTTCTAGGGTTGACATTCCGTCAAAAAAATCCATCATAATTAACAATTTTTAAAGAAGTTATCGAATATACTAAATCTTAAAAAGAATTAAGACTAATTAGTCATTAAATTTCTAGGTTTTATAGAAAAAAATAACCTATTAATTATAAACGGGTCTTTTGTAATCAATGTTATGCTAAAAACATAATAAAACAATTAAGTTTACATTTTAAAATCAGAAAATTATGACAAGTAAAATTGAATTGAGCTGGAAAGGTCAAATGTTATTTGAATCAGTTGCTCCTGAAGGAAGTGTAATGATTGAGGCTGGTGAAGAATCTGGCGGACAGGGAAAAGGGATTCGTCCAAAAGCAATGATGTTGAGCTCCTTGGCGGGTTGTTCAGGAATGGATATTGCATCATTATTAAAAAAAATGCGTGCAGAAGTTGATGATTTTAAAATTGATGTAGAAGCACATTTAACTGAGGAACACCCTAAATTTTACGATAAAGTTCACGTGACATATAAGTTTTTTGGAAGTGATTTCAAAAAAGATAAAATTAAAAAAGCGGTGAATCTTTCGGTTGACCAATATTGTGGTGTTATGGAAATGTTCCGCAAGTTTGCTGAAGTAACGACCGAAATTATTTACTTTGAGCAATAGTTATTAGAGCTTTTTTTCTAGTAGTTGTCTTCGCAGGAATGAGAAATTTTGAGCTAAAATAAAACCTATTACAAAATGCAATTTGGTGTTTAAATTTTGCTACTTTTGATAAAAAGCAATGCTATGCGATGGAAATTAAAGTCTGAAACTGATCCTGAAATTATTTCACGTCTTTCTAAAGAATTAGGAATCGATTTAACACTGACTAAATTATTAGTGCAACGTGGAATCGAAACTTTTGAGCAGGCGAAATCTTTTTTTCGTCCAAGTTTAAACGATTTGCACGACCCGTATTTGATGAAAGATATGGATTTGGCGGTTGCCAGAATTGAGCAAGCCATTTGCAACAATGAAAACATTTTGGTGTATGGTGATTATGACGTAGATGGAACAACTTCGGTTTCATTAATGTCGTCCTATTTAAAAAAAATTCATCCAAATATAGCCACCTATATTCCTGATCGCTATGCTGAAGGATATGGCGTTTCATTTCAGGGAATTAATTATGCCGAAGACAATAATATAACCTTAATTATCGCTTTAGATTGCGGCATAAAGGCCATTGATAAAGTTGAATATGCCAATAAAAAAGGGATTGATTTTATTATTTGTGACCATCATAGACCTGGCAATGAAATTCCAAATGCAGCGGCAGTATTGGATCCTAAACGTGAAGATTGTGCCTATCCATACAAAGAATTATGCGGATGCGGTGTTGGGTTTAAATTAATTCAAGCCTTGGCCGAAAAAAGAGGTGAAACTATTGATGATTTATCACCCTATTTGGATTTGGTTGCAACAGCCATTGCAGCAGATATTGTTCCAATAACGGGTGAGAATAGAATTTTAGCTTATTTTGGGCTGCAAGTAATCAATGCAAATCCTAGAAATGGGATCAAGGCCATGATTCATCAAATGGATAAAAAGGAATTAACCATTACCGATGTGGTGTTTACTATTGCGCCAAGAATCAACGCTGCAGGAAGAATTAAACATGGAAATTACGCGGTGGAATTATTAACGGAAATTGATTTTGATGCGGCCGTTAAATTTGCTTCAGAAATTGAAAAAAACAACAACGATCGAAAAGATTTAGATAAAACCATCACAAGTGAAGCACTACAACAAATTGAAGAAAATAATGAGCAACAAAACCATTCAACGGTTGTTTATGCTGAAACTTGGCATAAAGGTGTTATTGGTATTGTGGCTTCTAGACTCATAGAAACCTATTATAAGCCAACTTTGGTTTTCACCAAAAGCGGTGATAAATTGGCAGCTTCTGCACGTTCAGTAAAAGGATTTGATGTATATAACGCTTTAGAGCAGTGTTCAGAATTTATTGAGCAGTTTGGTGGGCACAAATATGCCGCGGGGTTAACGTTAAAGGTGGAGGATTATGAAAAGTTTAAAGCCAAGTTTGAAGAAGTTGTAACGAAAACCTTACCAGAAGAATTACGTACCCCTGAAATTACCATCGATGCTGAGATTAGTTTAAGTGAAATTACACCCAAGTTTTTTAGAATAATGAATCAGTTGGCGCCATTTGGGCCTCAAAATATGAAACCAGCTTTTATGAGTTCTGGATTGCGAGACAATGGTTATGGAAAAAAAGTTGGCGCAGATCAAACACATCTAAAATTAAGTATTATTGAAGGTGCCAATCAAAAAACTTATAATGCTATTGGTTTTAGTATGGGTGATAAATATGAATTGGTTCAACATAAAAATGCTTTCAAAGCAGTTTTTAATATTGATGAAAATCATTGGAATGGGAACACCTCACTTCAGTTGTTGCTAAAAGATTTACAAGAAGACTAATCTTTCTTTTCTCTTATCAAATACATATAAATTGGATAGTGATCGCTGTAGCCACCTAAAAATCCAGTTCTTGAAAAACTTCTATATGGATACCCTTTATATTTGCCTGTTTGGGTGGTTAAATAATTTGGGTTAAAAACCATTACTTTATACATTTTAAAAGTAGTATAATTGTTATTATTGGCTAACAAAGGCGATGAAATCATGATTTGATCAAACAGATTTAAATTATCTCGATATGCCAAAGTATTTTGCCCTTGCTTAAACATTTCTTCCGTTGGATTATAAATATCACCTGCCATAACAGCCGTTTTTGAAGCTTTTGTTTTTAGTACTTCTTTTAAACTCGTGTTGATAGGGTCATCGTTGAAATCGCCCATGATAATAATTTTAGCATTTGGTTCGTTTTCACGAATTTTTTCAATGATTTGAGTGTTTAAATATGCTGCTTTCTCTCTTTTATTTCTACTGGCTTCTTCACCGCCTCTTCGTGAAGGCCAATGATTTACAATAATATGTACCAATTCATCATTTAAATAACCCGAAACTAACAATTGATCCCGTGTATAAATTCGCATTCCTTTTTCATCCCATAAACGCAGTTCAAAGGTCTCGTGATGTGTTGGGTTGAAAAATGCTGGTTGATACAAAAAAGCCACATCAATACCTCTTAAATCGGGTGAATCGTAATGTATAATACCGTAATTTTTATCCCTTAAGAAATCGGTTCTCACCAAATCTTCTAAAACTTTTCTATTTTCAACTTCAGCAACCCCTAAAATTACCGGACTGTTATTAGATTCAGCCAAACCAATTTCAGAAATTACTTTGGCCATATTTTTTAATTTTTGTTGGTATATAACCTCCCTATTCTCCTTGATTTCCATAATTGGACTTGCCTCATCATTGATAAGTGTGTCGTTTTCTGTGTCAAAAAGATTTTCTAAATTATAAAAAGCAGCGGTTCTAATTTCATATTTTTTTTGAGAAAAGAGTGTGTTTGGAATCAAAAAAAGAATCAAAAAAAGTATAGATAATTGTTTCATTAAAAGGAAAATTTAGGAGCTACTAAAGTACTAACAAAGTTTTAAATGGATTATAATTTGAAATTCCTTTTTCATAATTAATCAAAAAACAGTATATTTAATAAAAATTGTATATGAAAATTTTAGTTATTACTACTATTTTCTGTTTGTGCTGTATGCCTAATATTTTGGCACAATCAGTAGTTTCTGTTAAAGGAAAAATAGTATCCTCAGATTTTGAAAAACCACTAGCAGGGGTTTCTGTTCAAATTAAAAACACAAATTTAATTTGTAAAACCAACACTGAAGGTATCTTTATTGTTGAAAATGTACCCGCAGGTAGTCACTTGCTTCAAATTACTTTTGAAGGCTACCAATCACAACATATTCCAATTGCAATTTTTGAAAAGAAGGAATATGATTTGGGAACTATTTATTTGGATGTGTCCATCCCTGAGTTAACAGATACAAGTGTTATTTTATTATCCGATGATGATTTATCTGACGATGGTGATCGCAGTTCAGGTTATGTTTCAGGAGTATTTAGATCTTCCAAAGATGTTTATTTAAAAGCGGCAGCCTACAATTTTAGCCAGGCTTGGTTTAAAGTTCGTGGAT
>JADWMI010000249.1 GCA_015767395.1 Bacteroidota bacterium
ACTGCAATAATTTTTGGCAACACTAAATAGTTCAAAGAATTAATACCCATAACTTCTAAAGCATCAATTTGCTCTGTAACGCGCATTGTCCCAATACTTGAAGTTATGTAAGATCCTACTTTACCTGCCAAAATCACAGACATAAAGGTAGGGGCAAATTCTAATATTACAGATCGTTTTGTAGCGAAACCAATTAAGTATTTTGGTATAAAAGGACTATCAACACTCAAAGCAGTTTGTATGGCAACTACTCCACCCACAAAGAAGGAAATAAACATTACAATCCCCAAAGACTTCAATCCTAAGTCTTCGATTTCTCTAAACAACATCTCTCTAAATACTGACCATTTTTGGGGCTTTTTAAAAACCTGCTTTAGCATTAAAAAATACTTCCCTACATGTTCAAAGTAATTCATTCAATTTCTTTTTTGCTAAAATATTAAATTAATATGATGATTGTTCTTTTTGAAAGATAAAAAACATAAAATGACTACAATCAAAATTTTAGAGCCCTTAAGTTTTAGTTGTTCCCAGCAACTATTATTTATACAATTATTACACTTACAAAAGGTATAACTTCTAAAACAATCAATCCAGTATGCGTCAAAAAAAAATCCTCAAATGAGGATTTTTTTTATTTAATTGTTAAATATTTTAATACCTATAAACAATTGCGTTGATGTTCATTCCCGCTCCAACAGAAGCTAAAATCACCACATCTCCTTTGTTTATTTCTTGGTTTTCCATCTCACCTCGTTTTACCATATCAAACAATGTAGGAACGGTCGCTACAGAGCTATTTCCTAATTTATGAATACACATTGGCATAACCCCTTCTGGAACCTTTGATTTATACAAACGATAAAAACGTTTTATAATTTGCTCATCCATTTTTTCATTTGCCTGATGTATAAATACTTTCTTTACCTCTGAAATTGCTACACCACTTTTATCAAGTGCTGTCTTCATTGCTAAAGGAACATTTGTTAAACTATATTCATAAATCTTCCTTCCTTGCATTTTAATATAACCAACATTTGGATCAGCATCTTTTTTAAATGATTTTCCAAAATGCAAATAATAACATTCGTCTGTAACATCAGTTCTAGAAGCATGACTTAAAATACCTTTATCACCCTCTCCTTCAACTGCTTCAACGATGCAAGCCCCGGCTCCATCAGCAAAAATCATGGAATCTCTATCGTATTTATCGATCACTCTTGAAAGTGTTTCAGTACCAATTACCAAACATTTTTTAGCAATTCCTGATTTGATAAAAGCTTCTGCCTGAATTACACCCTGTACCCATCCTGGGCATCCAAATAAAATATCATATGCAACACAATTTGGATTTTTGATTCCAAGCCTATACTTCACCCTTGATGCCAAGCTAGGCAACATATCACTTTGAACAGTCCCACTTTTTACATCTCCAAAATTCTGAGCTAAAATAATGTAATCGAGATCTTCTTGATCAATTCCTGCATCTTCTATTGCTTTTTGAGCAGCAAAATAACCTAAGTCTGAAGAATTTAATTCAGGTGGTGCATACCGCCTTTCTTCAATACCTGTAATGGCTTTAAATTTTTCAATTATAACCTCATTTTCATATTCAAATGGAGTTCCATCTTCATTTAAAAATTCATTTTCTAAAAAAGCTTCGTTCTTTTTTACTTCGGAAGGAATATAGCTTCCCAAACCGGTAATTTCTGAATATATGTGCATTGTACTAATTGAATAAAATAGGATGTAAAGGTACGAATATATTACTTACTTATCTCTGAAATTTTAATTTGCATTACGGTGGCTATTGAGAGCGCTCTTGACTTTGCATTGTGCGCTATTTCACCATGAAACAACTCATCAACTGAAGCATTAAAGCCTGACAACCAATGTGTAAAATGAATTGCTTTAAAAGGTTTCTTTGGCTGCAAATCAAGGTGTGGTTGCATTGCATTTTTACGATATTCACCAGTATAAAAAAGTATATTACTCCAAAAATCGACCAAAGTTTGCAAATGCTCTTCTAGATGCATTGGATTTTCAAACTCTTCAAAAAAATGACACATTACTTCATCGCTCATCAACTTTACATAAAAAGTTTTTACAAGTAAATAAATATCGTCACGATTTTCAATATCCTTTTTCATAAATCTTTTATAAAAAAGATTTATCGAAAGCAATAGGTAGTAAATCTAACACAGAATCTGTTTTTATTACTTTTCCTATTTCCCCCATAAAATAGACCTCAATTTCATCTACTTGTTTTAATTCATATTCTGATAGACTCTGCCTACAGGCCCCACAAGGCGCAACAGGTTCATTTGTGATTTGAGAGGAAGAACTTGCAGTAATAGCCAATTCTAATATTTTTTGATCAGGAAAATCGGAGGATGCTTTCCAAATAGCAACCCTTTCTGCACAAATTCCAGATGGATATGCGGCATTTTCTTGATTGTTTCCAGTAATAATTTTACCGTTTTCTAACAATAAGGCAGCTCCAACTTTAAACTTTGAGTAAGGCGCATATGCAGTTTGTTTAGCTTCAATTGCTTTTTCCATTAACGATTTTGCCGAAATAGGCAACTCATCAATAGATTCAAAAACTGTAATTTGAGTTTTTATTTCTACTTTTTTCATTAAAAATACTTTTAGTAAATTTCATATAATTCTCCGAAGTCGAAAGATAATGAAAATCTAAGTGTATTTTCTAAAGGATTGTTAATATCTGAAGCATTAAATAAGTATGACATATCTAAACGGGTGCTTTTAAATTTAAATCCAGCTCCAATTGTAAAAAACTGTCGTGCACCTTTCATATCACTTTCGTGAAAATATCCAGTTCTTAGCGCAAATGCATTGTCGTACATATACTCTGCTCCAATTGACCAAGTAATTTCTTGCATTTCTTCTTCAAACCCGTTTGGCGCATCAGAAAACGATTTAAACATTCCTGCAAAAAACCCATCATCTGCTTGTACATAAGGTGGCTCACCATCTTCATTTACAGATATACTTGGAGTAGGCACCAATAACTTATTAAATTCAGCATTTAGGGTTACTTTGTTATAATTGTCTAAAATAAAATCAAAACCACCTCCTAATCTTAGGTTGGTAGGCATAAAATTTTCTTGACCGTCATTAGAATAAGATACTTTTGGGCCAATGTTTGAAATATTAAATCCACCACGCCAAACACCATTAAAATCTCCATAATGTTGCTCATCAGATTGAAAATAACCTGAAATATCAACAGTAAATGTATTTACTGCATTGATGGTTGAATTGGCCGATTCAATTCCTAAATCTGAACGAACGTAGCGTAAGGTAATACCCATTGCATATTGTTCGCTTAATTTTAATGAGTACGCACCGTCTAATGAAAATTCATTTAACTTTTCAGTTCCAATTGGAAAACCATTCCCATCGGTTAAATCTATTTCTCCTAAATTAAAATAATTTAAGCTTGCCGACCATGAAGATCTTTCATTAATTCTATTTGCAAAATTAAAACCTCCCAAAAAAACATCATTGGTTAACTCTCTAAGCCAAGGTGTATAAAAAACACCTAAAGAAAATTGAGAAGGCATAAAAGCATATTTTGAAGCATTCCAATGCTGTGAAAATGCGTCTGCTGAAGTTGCGACTCCCATATCTCCCATTGCACCACTACGCGCATCTGGGGCTATTAACAAAAATGGTGCAGCTGTTGTTATAGGATTGGGCTGTTCTTGTGCGTTAAGGTTTGATAAAACTAAAAAACCTAAAATTGTAAAAATGGATATTTTTCTCATTAATTAACATTCTTTAATTCAATAAAATTAAAATCTATTTATTGAAGTATTACTAATTTTTCTATTTTTTCTGCTTTAATATTTGAGTCTACTGTTGATACTTTTAATTTATAAACATACACTCCTTTTCCAATTTTTGAACCAAAATCATCTAATCCATTCCAAGTAATTGATCTGGATAAATTTCCTTCAGACTGGACAATCTCATTAATTGTTTTCACCAACTTACCAGAAACTGTAAATATTTGCACTTGTACATTTAGCAGTTGACTGGGTTTGTTATGGTTAAACCAAAATTCC
>JADWMI010000250.1 GCA_015767395.1 Bacteroidota bacterium
AACTGAAAATATTAAAACTCTAGGCATTATATATGTCCTTATATCGGAAATGATATAACTATTAAAACTATTGCGCCTTTTAAATTGCACATCAAATAAATTTTGAGCGGTTATTTTAAATTCCCAAGCACTCAAATCCTTACCATAAGAAAACGCTGCATTGGCAATATCATATTTGTTCCCTAAGTTCTGTGATTTATTCTGGTAGTTATAATGTATATAGTCAAACGAGCATTTAAACGTATCCAAAAAGTCATATGCAATGTTTGCAAATGGCTCGTTGGTGGTAAACTTTGAAGTTTGCTGCGATGAAGCATATACCCCTAAACTCTGTTTAAAACCAACCTCTAAAATAGGGTATTTCTCATTTAACGTTTTTGCAGACAACTCATAAGAAAGTTGATTTCTATTTGTTTCTATAGTCGTTGAATTAATGTTTTCTATATACTTGGTCGTTGACAGCCGGGTTTTGAATTTATATTTAATCGTTTTAATCGTTTTTTCGATAGCTAGATTACCAGACCAACTTTCATTGGGATTGTTTACCATTATTGCAGTTTGGTAAGAATTAATACCTTCGGCTTGAATCCTATTTTGAATACCTCTTGTTTTGTTAATGTAGTATATCCCTCCCATAAGTCTCATACGCCTATAGAGACTAAATGAACGATAAAAGACACTTGCCGTATGAGATAATTCATTTTCCAACGCTTCGTCACCCTTAAATATTGAATTGTACGATTGTAAATAAAATCGATTTGCCAATTTTGAAACATCAGAATAAGAGCTCTTTAAATTGTATTTAACAACGATCTTTTCTGACCTACTAAAATTTATCTTCGCTAAAAAATCTGGTAGTATTAAAAATTTATTATTTTTAATAGTGGTGTTTTGATCTATGTGTCTAGAGTAATAATGTGCAAAAGCGCCTTGTTTCATTTCAATAATCCCTACCTTAAATTTATAATGCACCCCTGCATATAAATCATTGATGTCATAATCTAAATCATTTCCAAAGCCATACGGAGTAAGATCTATTTCTGTTCCGTCTTCTAAGAGTTTATGCTCATTAGTAACATAGTTATACTTCACTAAATCGTTACCCAATGTGGTATAAATATGATTGCTACTATTCAATACCCAATAATGTTTAAAAATGGCATTGAAATAATTTTGCTTGGTCTCTTTTAACTGGCTTAACTTAGTATCCTCATCTGCCGACAAAGGAATCAAACCTGAAAATATACTTTGATTCGTTTGCCAATAGGAATCCATGGCATTTTTTTGAAGGTTTATATTTGCCGTAAAAGAAAACGTATGCTTTTCTGACATTTTTTTATGCCATTCTATATTCTCATTAAAAACATAAGAATCTGCATCTTTAGTCCCCACTATAGAGGTAGTCTCTGATGCTATTTTAGATAAAATTGTTCTATCACTCGCATTATTTGCACCCTTAAATTGCGTTTTAAAATACCACTGCTCTAAACCATTGGGAGCGTATGCTATGTTTAACTTTCCTATACCCAATAAATTTTCATGGTTTCCAGCACTCGACTTTTCTTCTAAGTAAGTATCCTCTGGAACCGTGTATTCATTTAAAGTTCCCTCAAAATCTCCAACTTTAGTATCCGAAAAAATCAAGTAACCTCCAACATCCAATTTATCGCTAACAATTCGTGTTATATTAAAGGCACCCATTTTATTTTCACTTCGTAAAGCATCGCTATTTCGCATAAACGGAGCAAAATCACTATATGCACCACTCCGTATAGAATTACCGCTATTAAACATAGAAGAAGCCCCTCCTTGAAAATTCATATAATCGCTAAAAGAAAAAGTTTTCTCGCCAATATTATTAAGATTGCCAATAAAGTTTACATTGAGTTTAGGATGGTAATAAAATAAGTTTGAATGTAATTTATAATACTCTTTATTCCCTTTGCCTCCTTCTATATCACCGAAAGCAAATTTCTTTTTATCCTCTTTTAATTTAATATTCATCGCCATATCTTCAGTATCATTCAAACCTTTTAAAAAGGCGACTTCATTATAATCATCAATGACTTCAACCTTGTCAACAGCATTTGCTGGCAGGTTTTCAACAGCCAGTTTAGAACCTCCACCAAAAAACTTTTTCCCTTCTACCAACATATGAGTTACTTTTTTCCCTTGTACAGTGACGCTACCATTTTTATCTACTTCAACGCCAGGCAGTTTTTTTAAGACATCTTTTAATTTATGCTCCTCTCCAGTAATAAATTTATCTGTATTATAAATAATAGTATCTGTCTTTACAATCATAGGGAGTTCTATCAATACCTCATCTAATTGATTTGTTGCCTCTTTCAATACAATATTCCTCTCTTCATTTTTTGAAGATTTAAACTCAAAATCAAAGTTTTCATATCCCAAATAACGTAACGAAATAGTATAAGTTAACTCTTTCTCTAGATCTAATCTATACAGACCTGATTCTTCCGTAATTGCAAATTTCATAGCCTTAGTAACATCCATTGCTTTTGCTAATACTGTAACATAAGACAATGGAGTTTTAAGGCTATCAACTACAGTTCCCTTTAACTTAATTGATTGACTATTAACAGAAAATACCGAAAAAAGAAAAATAAATATTTTCAAGCTATTTTGAATCAATTTTGAATTCATTTTATCTTGCACGAACTCCTTTGAGCATATCGTTATACTCTTCAGATGTGATTTTTTTCCCGTTTGGTTTTTCAATTTCAACTTTCTCTTTTGGGTTTAATTCAATTTTCAGAGCTTTAAACGTTATATTATTGTTTATTTTTAATTCCAATGTGAGACCTGGTAAATTTGTAAAGCCCTGAATACCATATGGAACTGGAATTTGGGGAGTATACCATGCCACAATAGATCTATACATAACTCCATTACGTCCCTCTACTTTTATGGTAGTTGTTGCTTTAAAGCATATATACTCTCCAATTGTTTTGGTTTCCTGTATCATATTCCAAACAGAAGGTTCCTGAATTATTAGAAGTTTATTAAAATGTCGGTTTTGTTTAAAAATCTTTTTGGTGTCTAAATTTGTATAATAGGTATTGCCTGCTCCTGCTATTAATCCAGTATGTCCACTTCCTCTATTTCCTTCATTCTCTAGGGCAAATATACCCGAATAATAAAAAAGTGACTCATTCTCATTAAAATCTAAATTAAATTGAATGTCTTCTGCTTTTTCAAGATCATACAATATTTTTTTTTTATAATTCTCAGGTATACTTTCGTTCTTATTTAATTTTTTAATAGCCATCCTAGTATCTGTAGACGCCTGATAAATAACTCTTCCTCCCTTTAATTGAGAAATGGCAATGTTACTCATAAAAATAGCTAGTACTATTGTTATTGTTCTTTTTAAAATCATTTTTAAAGTTTTAAAGATTAAACAGACCTATTAAATTATTTTTAATAGGTCTGTTTTCTAAATTAACCGCATTCCTGTTCGTCCATACAATTTGAAAACCAGTTATATTCCTGTTCAAATGTGAGACCATAGGCATCCGCCGCCCAAGCAGCATAATTATTACAATAACTAAATGCTCCAGGGCAATCATCATTCTCGGCATTCGCAGAAGCTAACCCAATCATCGAAGACAAATCTAGAACTCCTACTTTATTTAAATTAATATTATTGGTATTCATAAACATGATTACAGCCAATACTGCAATACTTAAAATTCCTGTTATTTTTTTCAAAATTATAAAATTTTAGAGATTTTTTTAAATCTCGGTTAATTGTATTTTACTTTGTTAAAGTCTGAGAGGAATGCTACTTTTGGAGCATTGTAATTGCTTACGGTTTTAAGCGGTTGCAAGAGATAAACATTTTAACATTCCATTTCTATTGATGAGATTCCTGCGTGCACTTCGACTACGCTCAGTGACCAAGCAAGAATGACAAAATGAAATGACGTTATTTATAATTCTTCCTCTGGGCGATTAGCTTATTTCATAGGCAAGCATTTTTTAAGGTTAAACATTTTAGTATATTTTTAATTTTTTAAAACCCAGAGGTTTTTATTCTTTATTTCTTTTAATAATTAGTATA
>JADWMI010000251.1 GCA_015767395.1 Bacteroidota bacterium
CCCCAAGCTTCTTTTGCCCACAAGGCTCCAAAAAGCAATCCTAAGGTTAAAAAAGCGAAGCCAATGTACACTAAATTATCGGCCAATTTTAAGGTTTCTAAATTGAAATTGCCTTTGTAACTATCGTACCAACCTTTAATGGCTACAATACTTGATGCTGTTAGAACCGCGTATGAAAATAAATATACCAAAACGTGTGGTATAAACCACGGACTTTGTAAAGCCGGCATTAAGGTTTTTGAATAGGTTTCGGGATTAAAATAATTGATGGCTAAGAACATAGTTGCCATCCCAATGCTATACGCTAAAAACCATTTGTATTTCCAACGTGAATAGGTTAAAAAACCTATTAAAGGCAAAAATGTAGCATACCACAATCGGGTTTCACCAAGGGTTCGCATTGGAGGTCTATCGAGTTCAATCCATAGCTTTACTACAAAAGTGATTAATACCGCCCAACCTGCAACAAATAAAAAATGTGCAACATTAATGGCAGCCATTTTTTTATATGAAACAAATAAAAAGATAAGACCTGTTATCCATAAGAATCCAGTTATTGAACTATAAAAAGGAAAATCTATCCAAGTCATATTATTCGTTTTTAGTTATTTTGTTCCCCATCCAAAACATATGCATTGCGCCTGCTATCATCATAAAAATCCCAAGATATATCAAAGGGAGCCACGGGTCTTTTACAAGCTCTATAACGCTTAAATCGCTCCATTTACCCATTTTATCATCGTAACTCAATTGATAAATTTTCCAACCTTTGTGTTTGAAAGCTTTATTTACTTCTAAAACCGTTTTTATGCGTTCGCCGTCTTTGGTTAAAATATCAATATCTGAGCTAAATTTTTTCGCTTCAGGAATGGTCATTACCATTGAATACGCTTCGCTAATTTTAACCGATTCATATGGATATCTAAAACTTCCGCTACTAATCCAAGCATTTTGTATGGAATCGTTTTCGGTGTTTTTTATGGTAATATATGCTGCTGGTGGCGATCCTTGTTCATTTACTGGTTCATAACGCATTCCAAATCGAATGGCACTTGGCAAATACTTTTCAATGGTAACTTCAAAATTATTGAAATAATAGGTTTCCCCTTTTTCAACAATGTATAAATTTTTTCCGTCGTTGTTTGAAATACTTCCTGTACTATTATCAACCAAGGCTAATTTTGGATTGTATTCTTCAATTAAAAAGTCATTTAAATAAACTGCAAAAGGCAATTCAACTTCTTTTCTATCAATATCCTTTGCTATCCAACTTGGTTTTCCCTCGTAAACATTTAAAGTTAAACGCTGCAAATCTCCTGAACCCAATACTCCAGCTGTAAGCGCTAAAAACAAACCTACATGATTTAAAACAAAACCTACATTGTCCCATTTTAACTGTAAAACTCTTTTAATGGAAATCAATCCTAAACAAGTTAAAAACTGAAATAGAATTAATATAAACGCCCAATTGGTAGTAATATGATTTAAACCTAAAGTATTAATGATTTTATTTTGAGAAGGGACTTGCGGTATAGTACCCATTATCATCACTAAAATAGTAATCAATACAATGCTTGAAATTGAAGCAGGAACTTTTGTAAGCCATCTAATAAGCTGGCTGGAAGTAAACCATTTATAACAAATAAACAGTGCTATAATATATCCAATCAATATAAAAACATTGGTTGGATATTGAATTAAAATTGTATGGGAAGAGGTTACAAATGCTTCAATAAAGAAACCTGTAATCATCAATCCAAATCCTATAAAAAAAGATTCAGCGTAACCCCAGGGACTTTCCCATAGATTACGCTGAATTTTATCATTATTTTCACTCATATTTTTTTATCTAGTAGCTAAAATCTGGTATCAAGTATATGGTATCTGGTACAAAGTATAAAAAATTTAAAGACTTGATCCCAGATACCTGCTACTAACTACTCATTTAATATTGTGCTTCTCTTTCTTTTGCAGCCGCTTCCCATTTAGGTAACAACTCTTCCTTAAATTTTGCTTTTTCGGCCTCGAGTTTATCAATGTCTAAACCAATAAACTTTTGTGCGTCTGCTTTTGTTTCAATATTTGGATATGGTACATCTCCTTTAAAGCCTAATTCCATTAACAACTTCGCTAATTTAATTCTGGTTTCTTGGGTAATATCAATTCCTTTACCAACAACTCTACCCAATTCAACTGGTGCGTGGAAAGAACCACCGTGAGATGCTGCTGCATAATCCCAACGCCATTGTCCTAAACGAATACCGTGTAAAATATCCTTCATTTGAGCTTCAGAAGCACCTAACTCCCAACATTTACCAGCTTCTACGTGCGCACGAACTAATAAACGTTCTAACTGATCTCTATTTTCAAGAACTTTATCTTGGTTATCAAACACGTTTCTCATCAACTCGTCTTTCTCTTCTCTATGACAAACCTGACAAGAGTTTGAAACGTTGTTTAAAGGAGATTGAATATGGTGATCTGTGAATTTTTGTCCACCTTCCGTTTTATAAGGCATATGGCAATCTGCACAAGAAACCCCACGTTTTCCGTGAATACCCATTTTATAAACTTCATAGCCTGGATGTTGCGCTTTTAACATTGGCGCTTTACTAATTTTGTGTGTCCAATCTACGTGACCAATACGATCGTAATATGTTTCCATATCTTCTACCGTTTGACCATCATCCCAAGGGAATACTAAATAAGGAATTCCTTTTTTCTCTGGTAAGTTTTTATTGAAATAATATTCAACGTGACATTGCGCACATACTAAAGAACGCATATCATTATGAGATGATTTCGTAATGTCTTTTCCTTGACGTTCAAAAGCTTCAATTAAAGCAGGTTGCGTAATTGTTAACTTCATTGATTTTTCATCATGACAGTTAGCACAACCAATTGGATTTACAATTTGCTCTCCTTTACCAGCCCATTTTCCACTGTAATAAGCATCCACTCCAATTTCATTAATTAAACGTGGAACATCTGGAGATTTACAAGTCCAGCAAGTCGCTGGCATTGGTCCATCATCTGGTCCTGTTGGACCTCCAGTACGCAAAGTATTTCTTACATCATCAATAGCATACACATGACCTTTTCCTTGATTGTAATCTTTTGCAAAACCATAACCTGCCCAAAGCACCACCAATCGAGGATCTACTTCTAACATATCAATATTTGCACTACCATTGTGTTTTGAGCGAAACGTAGTGTCTGCTGTTTTATAATAAGACTGAAACTCACGAGGGAAGTTTTCTCCCCAAACTTCGTTTCTAGGTTCTAACTTATTAATTTTTGTCATTGGAGTATAAGCAAATTTAGCCTCCATTTTACGCTCTGTTATTGAAGAAACTAAAAGTCCTAACAAAAACACAATTACTAAAGATGCTAAAAATAGCACCCAGTTTTTCCAAGGTTTTCTTGTATTACTCATCTTTTTTATCTTTTTTATTATCTGAATTTTTTAAATATTTCTTTAGCCAAGCTGGTACTGTTTCTTGATGTTCTTCATCAATTTTACCATAGTATTTTACGGATGAAAGACTGTGAATACTGCCGTGAGGTACTTCCTGATGACAAGTCCAACATTTTCTTTCAGTTCTATTTTCAAAATGATCGCCAACCATACTCTCTAAACGGGCATCGGTTACTTGATCTTGATGACAACGAATACAATTACTTTGTACTACTTTATCACCAGCTTCATGCATTCTAATTACTTCTGGTTCTCCACGTGTTAAAAATACCGAAGCATGGTACAATCCATCTTTTGCTTTAAAAAAGTATTTTTTAAAAACATTGTCTTGCGGTACATGACAGTCATTACAACTAGCCCATTCACGATGGGAACTTTTTTGCCAGGTTGCGTATTGGGGAGTCATTACATGACAGTTTGCACAGGTTTTTGGATCATCGGACAAATATGAAATAGCCTTTGATTCAACCATTGCATAAAACCCAAGTCCGCAAATAGCTCCAAGCAAAATAATTACTGGCAAACGCCATTCTTTTGGTGGAATTAATATTCGAACTAATTTTGTCATATTTTTTTATAAATTATTT
>JADWMI010000252.1 GCA_015767395.1 Bacteroidota bacterium
TTTCATCACAATAGTTTCAATGGCAGATTCTAATTGCAGTACATGATTTTCAGAAATAGTATTTTCAGATAAAAATAATTTATACGATAGAATATCTGTAAATAATAGTGTATTGGTAATAAAATAATTAAAACTTTTATCTATAATATTATCAGAAATCTGAATGCGCTTATGAATAATTTTTTCTAATAGCGAAGCAGTTTTTTTCTCTCCTATTAAATCTGAAAAAAATGATGTTTTATAGGCATTAATTTTAGAATAAAAGTCTATAATACTTTCAATAAAATCTGTTTTAGAAGAAGAGGTACTATGTATGTATTTAAATGCAATTATAAAATTAATTTTGCAGAGTTCTTCATCAGAAAAATCATTCTTTTCTATACAGTTATTAAATACAAAAACATTACTTCCGTATATAAACCCACAAGATCTCAACGCTATATAAAAATCATTAATAGAAACATCTTGCATCTTTTTTAGAAGTTGCTTTTCTGCGAATAACTTTTTTATCCAACCATTGGCTGATGGATTCATTTTAATTTATTTTATGCGTTAAAAATAAAGAAGCTACTTGAATAAGCAGCTTCTTTAAGGTTAAAATTTATTTTTAAATATTATTCTATAATGCCACCACAACTTACGCGACTTCCTGCTGCGCCACTTGGTTGAGATGTATAATCGTCTGTACCTTGATGCACAATAACGCCTTTGCCTATAATATTTTTAGTATCGTCATCACAACCAATACACCATTGATCAGTTACAAAAGTAATTGTACCATTACCATTAGCATCTGCTTTAAAATTACCAATATCACCTTTATGGAAACCAGTTGCATCACCCCATTTTCCATGAGGTTGCCCAGTAGGATTCCAATGTCCACCAGCAGATTTCCCATCAGTCGAAGAGCAATCCGCTTTATCGTGCAAATGTATTGCGTGTTCACCTTCTTCTAGATTACTTAATAAGGCAACCATTTTTACTTCACCATTATTTTTAGTAAACACAACAGTTCCTGCCACATTACTGTCACTTTTAGATTCAAGATTAATAATTATTTTTTTAGGTGCTACATTTACAACTTCTTCAGTGGTTGTTTCTTCTACTTCTTGTGCAGTTTCTTTTTTTTCTTTTTTGCATGCAAAAACAACGGTTAATGCTAGTAATAAAGTATAAACGGATAATTTATTCATAAGATTAGTTTTTGATTATAAATTTTAACGAAAGTTAAGTTAATAAATATCCAATAGCAAATAAGTGACATGACATATATCATATTTTTAGTGCATACATTTATATAATTTTGAATTGAACAAAAACTATTTATGATGAAACAAAAACTATTTAAGATGAAAAAGATAATTGTACCAATAGATTTTTCTGAATATTCAGAGAACGCTTTAGAAACTGCTGCAGTATTAGCACGTAAGTTTAATGCTGAGATTTTGGCTTTGCATATGTTAGAATTGTCTGATGCCATTTTAACTAGTACAATTGATAAACAAGATGTTCAAGCAGTATTTTATTATAAATTAGCAGAAAAAAAGTTTAATAATTTTCTGGATAAAGACTACCTAAAAGATATAAAAGTAACACCTGTAGTTAAACATTTTAAAGTTTTTAGTGAAGTAAATAATGTAGCCCAAAAGGTTAATGCTGACTTAATTGTTATGGGGTCGCAAGGCTCGAGCGGTATTAAAGAAGTTCTTGTTGGATCTAATACCGAAAAGGTAGTAAGATATTCTAAAATCCCGGTGTTGGTTGTAAAACATAATCCAATTTTAACAGATTTTGAAAGTGTTGTTTTCGCATGTGATTTTTCTGAAGATGCTATCAAACCGTATAAAAGTGCTTGTAAAATGTTTGAACGTATCAATGCAAAAGTACATTTGCTATATGTAAATATACCAGATTCAGGATTTAGAAGTTCATCTGAAATGGAAAAGAAAGTGGCAGAATTTTTAAAAGCCGCTGATGGAAATCTTGATAAAATGAAAAATGTGACTTATGTATGTGATTATTCTATTGAAGAAGGTATTTTAAATTTCTCGAATTTGGCGGGAGCAGATTTAATTGCAATTGCAACACATGGGAGAACCGGTTTGTCTCACTTTTTTGAAGGCAGTATTTCTGAAGATGTTGCAAATCATTCAACATTACCAGTTATTACTTTTAAAATCTAAATATACATATCACTTATTGCAATTTATTAAAGGAGGTAAACTTAAAGTTTGCCTCCTTTTTTTACAGTGGAAGAAATGCATTTCCTATTTTAAGTTCAAGAGACAACTCCTTAATCGTTTTATTTTTTAATTTTTTCAATATTTTATTTCTAGAAGGACTTAATATTTTATGTAAAGGACATGGTTTGTTTTTATCGCATTTTTCTAGGCTTAACAAGCACGAGTTAAATCTATTTTCACCGTCAATTGAATATATAATTTGTAAGGCAGTTTCATTTAAATTTTCTTTGGTCAGATAAAATCCTCCTTTAGGACCTCTTGCAGATGAGATTAATTTCTCTTTTACTAATAACTGTAGCAGTTTTGCTATATATGCTTGAGGTACATTTATAGGTTCTGTAATATCTTTTACCATTATTTTTTTTTCAACACTAGAGTTAACAGCTAAATAGAGTACTGCTTTAATGGCATATTTTGATGAATTTGAAAGCATAATTTAATTGATAGTAAATTTAATTCAAATTAAAAAAGATGTTTTTGTCTTAAATATGATTTTTATCATGTTTTATTTTTTAATCTCAGATTAAATTTGCATCAATAAACTAATATCTTATGAAAAAAACACTAAATATTTTAATTGTATTAATGGTATCACTTCTTATAAGCTGCGGTGGTAAAGAAGAAAAGAAGAAAGAATCATTTACTATTAAAAAGAAACCAGAAACAGAAGCAGTAGTTAAAACAGCTGAAAAAGTTGCAGCTTCAAAACAAATTGATTTAACTAATAAAGGGGTAGGTCCAATTACTTCTGTAGAATTAGCTTCAGAAATAGATCAGACAATGGTCACACATGGCGCAGATGTATATAAGAAAATGTGTACCGCGTGTCATAGAGCTGACAAAAAATTTATTGGACCAGCTCCAACAGGTATTTTAGAACGTCGTACTCCAGAATGGGTTATGAACATGATTCTTAATCCTGACGAAATGGTTCAAAAAGATCCGTTAGCAAGAGCCTTACTAATAGAATTTAATGGCTCACCAATGGCCAACCAAAACTTATCTCAAGAAGACGCCAGAGCTGTATTAGAATATTTTAGAACATTAAAATAACACTACAACCATTAAAAACCAACATAGATGAAAACACTTAAACAAGTTATTATGTGCGCTTTCTGCTTATTAGCATTTGCTGCGTGCAAAAATGAAAACAAAGAAGCCTCAACGAACTCCACGGTTACAGATACTGAAACCACATCAAATAAAAAAACTGGTCAAGCTTTTATTACAGACGATGAAAGTACACCGACAGTATTAAGTATAGCCATTGGCTCTCCAGATCATACTACTTTAGTTGCAGCTGTTCAAGCAGCAGAGCTTGAAAATGTACTAGTAAATGCTGGGCCTTTAATGGTATTTGCGCCAACTAATGAGGCATTTGCTTCTTTACCAGAAGGTACAGTTGAAAATTTATTAAAACCCGAAAACAAAGATGCTTTAGCTAACATCTTGAAGTATCACGTAACGCCAGGTAATTATTCTAAAGACTTTTTAAAGAAATTTAAAAAGCTAGGTCAGGCCAACAACCAATATGTAAAAGTAGAAGTTGTAGATGGAGAACCTATGATTGGAGGCGCAAAAATACTTGCAAGTGTAAAGGCAGGAAATGGTATTGTACACGTCATAGATAAAGTATTATTACCACCAACAGAAGAATAAAACACTAATTAAATTTATAAGAAAACATGAAGAATTTATTAAAATTAACACTTACGCTTATAGGTGCCTTTATAGCATTTACAAGTTGCAATAATGCAACGCAATCAGGTGAGAGATCTGGTGCTTTAGCGAGCAATGTTGCAGAAAAAGTATACG
>JADWMI010000253.1 GCA_015767395.1 Bacteroidota bacterium
CATCTAAGGCTGCTATATTAACACTTGCGTCTGAAGGATATAGCTGTTTTATTAAAAGCGGAACAAAAGTATTTCCGCCAGTCATATCATGCATTGGTAAATCGTTTCTTAGCAACACACCATTTTTGTTACATCCAAAGCCTGTAACATCTTTCATATGGCAATCTTGACAAGTTGAAACGGTTGCTTTGTTACCTCCAAATGAGGTGCCTGAAACGCCTCCATTTGCATAAGTACTTTGTGTCCATTCACTGTAAGTTCTTTCAACAGGGAACATTTCAGAAGTTATAAATGTTTCTGATTTTGCAGCCAATGCATTTAAATCATAGGTTCCAGTTACTTTATTTAGTGTGAAGGCAGGATTGCTAACATCATGACAGGTTGCACAATAGGCTGATTCGCTATAAAAGGAATCATAAATTACACTATGTGATTTAGGATCCGCATCATTAAAAGGCCCATGTCTTTTTTTATTGTCAGTTTCAACAACAAACATGCCGTTTCCTGCTTGTGGAGGTCTGTTGCCTTCAGCATCAAGTGCATTTAAAATAATTATATCATCGGAATTCGTACTATTTGGATTTATCAATTCATGACAAAAATGACAGTCTACACCTTCTTTGTCGTTAAGTGTTAGTGCTGAGCCATCTGTTGGTTCAGATCTTCCACCAAGCCAGCCTGCTGGTGTATGACAGCGTAAACATAAATCACCGGCAAAATCAGCATCTTGATTTGCAATCGCTAATGAAGCCAAATAGAGCGGGTCACGCATTGCTTGTGACATCATACTTCCTTGCCATCCAAAGGTTGGTTCATAAGATTGGTCTGTATTATTTATTATTCCACTATGGCAATTTGCACAATTTGAAGGAGGGGCATAAGTTCTTGTAACATCAGGCTGACTCCCGGGCATAAAAAAATCATCAATTGTAGTATTTACTGCAACAACCAAAATTGAAAGAAGGATAGTTGGGAACAAAATTTTAAATAGTAGTAACTTTTTCATAATATTAACTTAGTCTAAATAAAGCGCAATATGCTAATTAATAGAAAGTTAATAGTTTATTTTGAGTGATGCAAATGAATAGTTGAAAAATATAAATAAGTTTTTTAAAAAAAATAGAAAAAATTAAATTCTCTCATTGCTCAGTATAATAAAATCCTAATAGGAGTAGGTGGTTTTTTATATACACTAAATAAAAAATAGCCTTATGTGGTATTTGTTACATAAGGCTAGTTTTTATTGAACTACTTTTACAGTGTAGGCATTATGTCCTACATCTTTTTCATAGCAATTTTCCCTCTCCAACCCCAAGTTTGAGAGGGTTTTTTATGGTAAATAGTACATGTTTATTATTGTAGTAATACCAAGAGTGTTATATTTTTTTACCATTTAAATTTTCACGAACATAGTTTAAAATATCACGGTTTTTAGTGTTTATACTTAATACCACAATTTCTGAATTTGAATTAATTGAAAACTTAAGTTCTACAGGGTATTTAGTTTCAAAAGAATGAGTATCAGCTGAATCTGTTATTTTTTGACCATTTAAATTTTGACGAACATAATTTAAAAGACTAGCATCTTTAGAATCTAAACTTAATACCACAATTTCTGCGTTTGAGTTAACTGAAAATTTAAGGGTTACATTCTTTTCAGTATTAATTGAAAAATTAGAATGGGATTCTAAATTTACAATTTGGTATTTAATTTCTTTTTTTGAATTGTTATTTGTGTCAATGTTGGAAGCAAATAAACTTGTTGTTCCAATAACCAATGCTAAAATCAATAATTTAATTTTTTTCATAATAAATGTTTTAAAGTTACTTATATAGACTAAAGAAATAATTAAACGTAACACATAAAGCATTGGATTAACAAATATTTAACAAAAATCACAAACGACTCAATTAGCTGTGGTAGTTATTTATCTTTTCTAGATATTGGAATTTTGTAGTATGCTATGTTGGATTCTAAATTTAAAAGTTTAATTTTCAAAATAATTAAAACGAACCAAATTCTTTATGAATGAATAAAAAAAACTTAAAAAAAGGAGCAATAATATTTGTTATAGCCCTTTGCATTACTGCTGTTTATACTTTTATTAAAATTGAAATACACAAAGGAAAAATAGAAACAACTTGTTTTAATGCATTGGCTGCAAAATTGGATAATGGGGTATTACCAGCGGATGTGGTTCAGGAAAATTTCCAAAAATTACAGATGTTAGTTGAGTACAGTTTGGTTGCAAGAAGTGAAATGTTAGGTGTTTCGAATAGGCTGAGTACTGATAAAGATAAGCCCATTCATAGTCGTGACTTAATGATTTTAAAAAAGGGTACAGAAGATTACTTAAGTATTAGAAAAGATTTACTTTCAATTGCCTCTTCCTTTGAGTGTGGACTTGAAGTTAGTGATGAAACATTAATTAAATACGGGATAAATGATGATTTAAAAATGAAAGGTTTAATGCTTTCATTAGGTGCTGCGCTTACCCTTTACGATAATTATTTATTGGGAGTCATGTTATTTGAGCAAGATAGTAGGCTTAGAAAGCTTATTAATGATCCAGATATGGGATTTGGTTTGGTTGGTAATTTATTAGATGAAATGACTTTAAATGCGAACTCAATTGAAACTAGATATAGGGTAAGGAAAGTAATTACATATTATGAAAATTCTTTGGAGAAGCTAAAATTACTAGGACAGTCAGATGCTGATTTTGAGTATTTGAATTTACTAATAGCGTCCAGTCCATCCTATAATTATATAAAAAAGATCAGAATTAATGAGATCTCAGCTAAAAAATTTATTGCTTTTGAACGCATTACTGCTGATATGATTTCTGAATCTTCTAAAGATGGTTTTAATTTAATTAGTGGTTTATTTGGAAATACCATGGGGTTATTTGAATCAAGAAAAGGAAAATTGTATGGTGATGAAGCAGCCAAAAAGATTATTATTGAAACGCTAGAACCACTGGATATTTTATTAGAAAAAACACCGTTTAGGTTAACCGATAAGTTAATTCCTGGTCATTTTGGCCATGTAGCTATTTGGACAGGAACACAAGCGGAGTTAATAGAACTGAATATTTGGGGAAATCCTTATGTTCAAAAATACAATCAAAAGTTAAGTAATGGAATGGATGTGAATTCAAAAGATGAACATCAAATTATTGAAGCATTGCGTTCAGGAGTTCAATTGAGTACATTAGATGAATTTATGAATATTGATGATTTTGTAATATTAAGACCAATATTTAAAAAAGAAGAAGATAAAGCATTGGCAAAGGAAGCCTTAATTATGGCGTTTCGTCAATTAGGGAAGAAATACGATTTTAATTTTGATGTCAATACAACCGATAAAATTGTTTGTTCAGAATTGGCTTATGTTTCGTTTCCTTCAATTGATTGGCCAACTCAGAAAACTTTGGGAAGACACAACATAAGTCCAGATAATGTCGCCAAATTGGCGTGGAATAATTTGCCTTTAGAATTAATTTTGTTTTTCCACGATGGAAAATTGGTTGAGAAAGATAATCAATTGGCTAAAATGAAGGAGCTAATGTTGCAATAGCAAGTATTAGAACTGAGAATTTACTTAGCTTTCATATAAACTTAAAATCTTCTAGTTTTGGAAGATTTATTACCCTTATAAAAAAAAGAAATATTATGACACTTGTCATTTTTTTTAATGTAATATTTGTTACATTTGTAATGTAGGTTTGTAGCCTACATCTTTTTCATAGCAATTTTCCCTCTCTAACTTCAAGTTTGAGAGGGTTTTTTTATTATAAAATATTGTTGTCAGCCAATCTTGTTTGTTTAACTGGCGGCATTAAAGTTAGCAGTATTAAATTCTGAATTAAAACAGATAGATCCATTGTTGAAAATAGGAAATACATTTGTGTTTGATTCTATCATTTCAATATAGTCCTCAGAATACATAGCGTTAATTTTAACAAGATGAAATTCATCATTGATAATTTCATAGGATATGGTTAAATCGCTCTCAAAATCTAATTTTTGCTCATGATTTTCAGGAAGAATA
>JADWMI010000254.1 GCA_015767395.1 Bacteroidota bacterium
ATTCTCATTTTATTCTTGTGAACAAGCTCCCAAAAAAGCTGATGAAGATTATCATCAGTTTGTAGATAAACAAGCTTCAGAGAGTGTCAAAAAACTGTATAAAAAACTAATTAAAATTTCTAAAAAAGGCTTTGCAATTGGACACCAAGACGATACTTCATATGGACTTGGATGGAATCATAAAAATGATCCAGACACAATTAAAAGTGATGTTCAAAAAGTAACGGGTGATTTCCCTGCAGTATTTGGTTTTGACCTTGGTTGGATTGAAATAGACAAACCTTATAATTTAGATACCGTTCCTTTTAATTCAATGAAAGATTTAATTATTGACGCTCATAAAAGAGGTGGAATTATCACTATTAGCTGGCATTTAGACAACCCTGTAACTGGTGGAAGTTCTTGGGATAAAACCCCTGCCGTTTCTTCAATTATAAAAGGAGGAAATCAAAGAGAAAAGTATGAATTATGGGTTAAGAGATTAGCTGACTTTGTGAAGTCCTTAGAATATAAAGGAGAAAGTATTCCTGTTATTTTTAGACCTTTTCATGAAATGAATGGTTCTTGGTTTTGGTGGGGCGGTGAAAACTGTGACCCTAAAGATTATATAACATTATGGCAAGAAACAGTTATTTTATTACGTGACACTCACAGTTTACATAATTTACTGTACGCTTATTCGCCTAACAAATTAAATCCTACTGATGAATATTTAAGATATTATCCTGGAGATGCATATGCCGATATTTTAGGAATTGACATCTACGATTTCAACAATTCAGAAGAGTATATGAAATCTGTTGTTCACGATTTATCTATTGTTAAAAAGATAGCAACGGAAAAAAAGAAAATATACGCATTTACTGAAACCGGGTTAGAATCACTTCAAACTGAAAATTGGTTCACTAAAGTTTTATACCCTTCAATTGAAAATTCAGGAATTTCTTGGATATTAACTTGGCGAAATTACGATACAAAACATCACTATATGCCTTATAACGGTCAGTTAAATGAGGCTGACTTTATTGAATTTGAAAAATTACCGAAAACATTATTTTTAAAAGATATAACCAACTAAATAGACATTAACCATTTTATGAAATTATTACACACTGCAGACATCCTTATAATTCTATTGTACTTAGTTACCATAGTTGTAATTGGATTGGTTCTTAGAAAAAGAGCCCAAAAAAGTAAAGACGACTATTTATTAGGAGGAAAATCAATTCCTTGGTATATGCTTGGTCTGTCCAACGCATCTGGAATGTTTGATATTTCAGGTACTATTTGGTTGGTAACCTTAATGTTTGTTTACGGAATTAAAAGTGCTTGGATTCCTTGGCTTTGGCCCGTTTTCAATCAAATATTTTTAATGGTTTATTTATCTAAATGGTTACGTAGATCAAATGCAACAACAGGAGCTGAATGGATTGGCACGCGTTTTGGTTTTAAAAAAGGGGCTAAACTTTCACATATTGTAGTTGTAGTTTTTGCATTAATAATGTGCCTTGGTTATTTGGCTTATGGCTTTATAGGATTAGGAAAATTTATTGAAATATTTATTCCTTGGGAAGTTGTTAGCAATTATATCCCTTTTGCGATTACACCAGAATATGTACCTCATTTTTATGGAATTATCTTCACATGTTTTGCTGTATTTTATTCTTTATTAGGAGGAATGACGGGGATTGTTTGGGCAGATATTATTCAGTTTGCAATTATGACTGTTGCTGCTTTAATTATTGGTTATTTAGGTTTTCAAGCTGTAGGAACTCATTTATTAAATGTTCCAGAAGGATGGATGAGTCCGACGTTTGGATGGGAACTCAATTTAGATTGGAGCAGTATTATTCCTGAAGTGAATCAGAAAATTAAAGACGATGGTTTTGGACTGTTCACTATTTTCTTTATGATGATGGTTTTCAAAGGTGTTTTAGTAAGTTTGGCTGGTCCCGCTCCAACTTATGATATGCAGAAAATTTTATCAACCAAAGATGCTGCGGAAGCTTCAAAAATGAGTGGATTTGTATCGGTTGTTTTAATGCCTATTCGTTATTTAATGATTGCTGGTTTTGCTGCTTTGGCGTTAATATATTACGAAAAATTAGACCTAATAAATTCAACAGGAAATGTAGATTTTGAATTAATTTTACCTACTGCCATTAAAGAATTTGTTCCTGTTGGCTTATTAGGTTTGTTATTAGCTGGATTAATTGCCGCATTTATGTCAACTTTTGCAGGTACTTTAAATGCTGCACAAGCCTATTTGGTAAATGATATTTATTTGAAATACAAAAACCCAACAGCAAGCAATACTCAAATAAAAAACATGAATTACTTAACAGGTATTGTTGTTGTTATTGTTAGTATTATATTGGGAATTTTCGCAAAAGATGTAAATTCCGTATTACAATGGATTGTTTCAGTTTTATACGGAAGCTATGTAGGAGCCAACATTTTAAAATGGTACTGGTGGCGATTTAATGGTGAAGGTTTTTTCTGGGGAATGGCTGCCGGATTAATTTCCGCAGGTATTGTTCCTGAATTATTCCCAGATGTTTTAGGCCTGTACTTATTCCCTGTTATTTTAGTTATTTCATTAATTGGAAGTATTGTTGGAACTTACTCTGCTCCTCCAACCGAAGAAGCTGTTTTAACAGATTTTTATAAAAACGTGCGCCCTTGGGGGTTTTGGAAACCAATAAGCGACAAATTAATTGTTGATGAACCAACCTTTAAAACTAACAAAGACTTTGGAAGAGATATGTTCAACGTATTTATTGGAATTGTGGCACAAACAGTGTTAGTAATCATTCCAATGTATGTAATATTTAGACAAGCTACTCCTGTTTATATTTCAATCGCAGTTTTAGTTGTTTGTTTATTCTTATTGAAAAAGTACTGGTGGAATACGTTAGATGAAAAATTAGATTAAACGTTATGAAAAACAATCATTTAAAAAAAGTTGAAAAGCGTTTTGCTAAATTAATTAGCAAAAAAAACAAACCTATTAAACAATCAAATGGAATTTTTAATCGCTATAAAAATCCAATTTTAACAGCAGATCATACACCAATTGAGTGGAGATACGATTTAAATGAAGCAACAAACCCGTACCAATTAGAACGCATTGGAATGAATGCTGCTTTTAACGCAGGAGCCATGAAATGGAATAACAACTATATTTTATGTGTTCGGGTTGAAGGTGTTGATCGAAAATCATTTTTCGCTATAGCGGAAAGCGCTAATGGAATTGACAACTTTAAATTTTGGGATAAACCTTGTGTGATTCCTCAAATTGAAGGTAATCCTGATACCAACGTGTATGACATGCGTTTAATTCAGCACGAAGATGGCTGGATTTACGGCATTTTTTGTACAGAACGGAAAGATCCAAATGCGCCAAAAGGTGATACCAGTTCTGCAATTGCAAATGCTGGAATTGTTAGAACCAAAGATCTCTTAAACTGGAAACGTTTACCTGATTTGGTTTCAAATTCTGGTCAACAAAGAAACGTGGTTTTACATCCTGAATTTGTAGATGGGAAATACGCGTTATATACAAGACCTCAAGATGGTTTTATAGATATTGGAAAAGGTGGAGGAATAGGCTTTGGTTTTGTCGATGACATGACAAACCCAATTGTAAACCAAGAAACCATAATCAATAATAAGGTCTATCACACTGTTTACGAACTAAAAAACGGATTAGGCCCTGCTCCTATAAAAACTAAAGAAGGCTGGCTTCATTTAGCACACGGAGTTAGAAATAATGCGGCTGGATTGCGCTATGTTTTATATCTATTTATGACTGATTTAAATGATTTAACCAACGTTATTCATCAACCTGCAGGTTATTTTATGGCTCCTAATTATAAAGAAACATTAGGAGACGTTTCCAACGTATTGTTTTCAAGTGGTTGGATTGATGATGCAAATGGACAGGTTTATATTTATTATGCTTCTTCTGATACCAGAATGCATGTCGCAACTTCAACTGTAGACAAATTAGTTGATTATGTAATGATGAGCCCTGAAG
>JADWMI010000255.1 GCA_015767395.1 Bacteroidota bacterium
TTTGGAGATAAAAATGGATGTGCTTCACCGTCTCCTTTTATTTGAGTCGCTTCGTATAAAGGTTCCCATTTAATTCTATTTTTCACATAGGCTTCATCAAAAGATTCGCCATTCATTCTGGTTTCGGCAAACATAATCCCGTTACTTAGATTTCCGTTATGAGCAATGGCTAATACTTTTCCTCCGGTACTCTTTTCATAACTTTCCAATTGAGGCCATAGTGTCTCTGGGTCCGGAGATAAAGCATTGGTTACTGCAGGAATTTGCCCTAAAGTTTTATCAGCGTCATCTCTATATATTATAACACGATGTAAATTATTCCCTTTGTCTAATGAGGTCCATTCATAACCAATAAAAGCTGTAAATTTCCCAGGATCGTTATATTTTTCTGCTGCTTCAACTGTCATACCCCATACTGATTTTTGTAATACAGGGTCATTAGGATTCATTTCCAGTTTGGTATTAGAAAAGGCTTTAATTAGTTCAAGAGCGGCAACGCCACCTTCACCAGTTTTGATAAGGCCGTTCCATCTTTTTCCTTGAGTGGTTTTCATTACCCATTCATCTCCTGCATCAATGGCTTGGAAAAGTCCCATTCCGTCAGAGTGATCCGCAACAACTAAAAAATCTAGCGGTCGAGATAGTTTTGCTTTTATACCGATTGAAGCCGTTACTTCTTCACCTTTGGCAAATTTGTAGGCCTCGTCAAGTCCAATTCTATTTCCAAACAAACCAGCATCCATGGATAGATTTGTGTGTAAATGTGTGTCTCCCCAATAGACATTAGTAGCGTTTCCTGCAGTAGCCTCTGTACTTGAACTTTCGTTCGAATTAGGCGTTTTACTGTCCGAAGATTCCTCTTTTTTCGCAGGAGTACATGATACTATTGCTAATGAAAGAATGAAATAAATTATTTTTTTCATAATTGAATTTTTGATTAATAGTAATAGCTAAAGTACAAAAAAAAACACTTAAATCTTGAAAAACAGGTGCTACTAAATCTATCAAAACCCGAAAACAAGCTCAATTTTACTAAATTGCTGGTAAAATATACTTTTTTACAAATTTATAAAGTGTCGTTTTTTTAGCATAATTACCTCCAGTAAAAACGACAACCATATCAAGTTTTGGAAAAACCATAATTTCTTGGCCGCCCCAACCTCCTGCTCGAAACATCTTTATTTTATTATCATTATGCTCGAACTCGCTTGTCCACCATGTATAACCGTAACCGTTTCTCCCTGAGTCTTCACCTGGTATGTTAATGTTTACATTATTGTTATATGGTTTAGCGCTATTTCTAACCCAAGCCGACGGTACAATTCTTTTTCCATTCCATTCACCATTATTTAAATAGGTTGCACCAAATTTCACCATATCTCTTGGGGTTATATAAAATGCACCTGAACCATCCCATACACCTCCGGGGAATTGTGTCCATTGCGTATTTTCGATACCAAGGGGTTCAAACAAATATTTCATTGAAAATTCATCAATATTCATATTGGTTGCATTTTTAATGATTTCACTCAAAATAGCCATACCGCCTCCATTATATGTAAATAATTTTCCTGGCTCTTCCCACCAAGGCCTTTCCAAAACACAACTTATTGTTTCTTTACAATCAAACCATAAATTATCAATATCATTGGCTGATGAACCATGAGCTACACTCCATTCATCCCAAGCCAATCCTAAGGTCATGGTTACCAGATGTTCAATAGTAATATATTCTCTGTTGTCAACTTTAAGGTGCTGATGATTTGGTAAATAATCGAATATGGATTGATGGATACTTTTAATAAAGCCTTTATCTATTGCAATTCCAATACAAGCTGAAGTAAAACTCTTGGTAACAGACATCATCTCATGGGGCATGTTTCGATCCCAATTCACCAATTCTCCATGATACTCAGGTTCATCCCATTTATATCTATGTCCTTGAAAATATTCTTCCAGCACTAACAAATCATCTTTATAAACCAGTATGGAATGTACCTCCCCAAAAGAACCACAATCTATTTTATTCAAACCGTTAGAAATTAAAACAGTATCTATGCTCACATCTGTTAATGTGCCAACATTCAATCCATCATTTATATCTACAGGGAAGTTATACACTTTGTCTGTAGGGCAATTTTTACAGCCGAAAATTATCAATGATACAATAATTAACAATACTTTAATTTTTATCATTTTCTCAATTTTTTAAAATAATCTCATTATTTAATAGCTCAATAAGTGTTTCCATTTCATTTAAACACTGATTATAAATAGCATCTTTGGCTTTGGTAAGAAAAACACATTCAACAAAAATATTTTGTAACGCTATCGCATATAATTTTTCGGGCTTAAGGACTTCTAAAGTTACATAATCTATAACTCCTTTAACTTCTGGAGATAATTCTTTCATTATTATTTCCCAATGAATATCTTCAAGTTTATTGATATTACTATAGGTCATTTCTAGTTTTTGCAATTTATTTGAAATGGACATGTTTTTTAATAATTTAATATCTCCACTGTTAACAAGGGTTACATAAATATAACCACCACTATTAAAATCTGAATATTGTGAAAGTGTCATGGTTAATATAGCAAGTGAATCAATTTTATTGTTGTTTTTTGAAGAAATAATTTGAATTGCTTTTCCAAATTGACTGGTATGATAATTGTTTAAATCTCTAACCTTGATTAATTCCTTTTGGTCTTCAGAAATTTGACGTATAATTTGCTGATAAGTTTGAATTTCTTCTTTTCTTTTGATTTCAAGTGAATTCCAATTATTAATATTTAGGGCAATTAAAATTCCGATTACCACTAAAGCAATTTCACCTAAAGCATATTTTAGGTAACTGCCTATTTTATTAGAAGACAGCAATTGTTTTCTTAAGAACCGGAAAATTTTCATCTTTAAACCAATTATCTCAAAGTTATAAATAATTATGTTTAGAATGATTCTAATGTAGGCCTTAAATCCTTTTAATTTTTAAAAGTAGTTTGTTATAAATTGCACAACCGTTTATTACAACCTTAGTTGCTATTTTTACTATTCATAGTTACAATCAGTGGTTTTGAGTTTTACTTGTCATTTTATAAAGACTCTTCCTTAAAAAAAGAAATAAGAATTTGAGCAACTTCATTAGGTTTGTCTTCTTGTATGAAATGGTCCGAATTTAAAATATAATGTGTTTGATTAACGGCTCCAATAATATTTTTTTGTAATATGCTATCTTTTCCTTTCCACATTAAATCTTGATTATTACCCCAAATAGTGATGAACGGTTTTGTAAATAGTTTTAGTTTTTCGTTCAATTCCTTATTCAAAATAGCCTCGGGGTCATTCGTTTGAGAAGGAATCATAGAAGGGAATTTCCTAACAGAATTATAATCAGATGGTTTTTGAAAAGGGCTATCATATTTTTCTTTTATGGCATTTGGTAATTTTATGTTTGAACCCCAATCCATAATATTTCCAGCTGAGAATGTGGTGTCATTTTTAGCGTAATTTATAAACCCTTTAAAACTTTCTGGAATTTCTTCATTTCCTTCAAATAAATAACTATAAGAAACGGCCACCTTCCTAAACAGTTCTTGTCGCTCAGCAATAATTCTTAACGCAATCATTCCTCCCCAATCATGTGCAAATAAATTTATGTCTGTTAATTTTAAATTAGCTATAAAGTTGTTTAACCATTTCGTTTGATTTGAATAGGTAATGATATCAGGGTTTATTGGTTTATCTGAATATCCAAATCCTACAAGGTCAGGAATAATTACTCTATAGTTTTGTTTAACTAAGCTAGGAGCAATATTTCTATAAACAAATGAATTATTCGGCTCTCCATGTAATAAAAGAATGATAGGATCACCAATATTCCCAATATCTAAATAAGCCATTTTAAGATCCTTGTCAACTGCTATAAACTTATATTGTTCAATTGTTAAGAAGTTAATTTTCAAGGTTTCTTGTTTTTTTATTTTATCACTTTTACAGGATAATAGGATTATGCTAAATGAAATAATT
>JADWMI010000256.1:0-1866 GCA_015767395.1 Bacteroidota bacterium
TGCTTAGAAGTATCCCTAACAATATGTTATTACTAGATCATTATTTAGATGGTGCGATAGAATGTGAGACGGATGCAATTTGTGATGGTGAAGATGTATATATTATTGGAATTATGGAACATATAGAGCCTTGCGGAGTACATTCAGGAGATTCTAATGCAACCTTACCTCCATTTAATTTAGGAGAATTTGTGATGCAACAAATTAAGGACCATACTAAAAAGATAGCCTTGGCATTAAAAACAGTTGGTTTGATAAATATTCAGTTCGCAGTAAAAAATGATATTGTTTATATTATTGAAGCCAATCCGAGAGCATCACGTACGGTGCCATTTATATCTAAAGCGTACCAAGAACCTTATGTAAATTACGCTACGAAAGTAATGTTGGGAGTTAATAAAGTGAAAGACTTTAAATTTAATCCACAATTGGAAGGGTATGCCATTAAACAACCCGTTTTCTCTTTTAATAAATTCCCTAATGTTGATAAAAAATTAGGCCCAGAGATGAAATCAACAGGAGAAAGTATATTATTTATTGATTCTTTAAAGGACGATCAGTTTTATGAATTGTATTCTAGAAGAAAAATGTATTTAAATAAATAACACAAAAAAATAGATGTAAAAAATCCTTTATGATAAAAAGTAAAGGATTTTTTTTGGTTATAATTGAAACTAAATCTAACTAATTATTCTATTTCTTTGACGTTGGAACCGCTTCATCCCGCTCCATTTGTTCATAAGCCAATTTATATGCTACATAATATTTAAAAATATTACCTACATATTGAACCGTTTCGCGTCCTATTTTACGTCCTGCAATAATTTCTACATTTTGAAACCAAATATTAGGATCAAAACCTTGCTTCTCTGCTATTCGCCTCAATCTGTTAATTCGGGCAGGACCAGCATTGTAACTAGCAAAAGCAAATAAATGTTTATTTAGTTTGTTCATTTCTGCATCCTCAAAATAGTGATCAAGGATAAAGCGTAAATATTTAGTTCCTGCATGAATATTTCCTTCTAAATCATGAATGTTAGGAATATTGACGTTGTGGTCATTTGCAGTACTTTGCATTACTTGCATAACACCTATTGCACCGACATGGCTAATTGTTTTTTGATCTAAATGAGATTCTTGATAAGCCAAGGAAGCAATCATCATCCAATCAAAATCATACTTTTCTGAATATGTTTTAAATAACTCATTCATTTTTATTTGTGAGGATAACTGTTCATCTTGGGAAACGCGTTTAAGCCATTTTTGGTTGTTATAGTATTGATCAAATTTCATGTTGAAAAATAGGCTTCCTTCTTTATTTTTTGCAAGAAAGGCATTAATTTCGGATTTTAATAAAGGACTATTTTGACGAAACATCCAACCAATACTGCCATTTTCACTAATTGAAAGATCAGAATGAATAGTTAGGTCGCTAAAAACAGGAGACCAAGCTTCTGCTAAATAATCATCAGAAATCGTGATGTTAATGATGCCTGCAGCAACCATTTCAAGAAGTTCTTCTGTTTCCAATTGTTCTTCAACTAAGCGAATGTTTATTTCTGCTAAGCCCTGCTGTTTAAATTTTTTATTGAGCGCTATTAAGCTATTGTAATAACTACTTGATTGACGAACCCATATTAATTGACCGGATAAATCTTCTAGTTTTGTGATATACGGTGCCTTTGGTCCCGATACTACAATTTCTTTTACTCCTGATAAAGAAGGATTGGAAAAATCTGCTTTCGCCTTTCGTTCTTCAGTAATAGTAAGGTTAGCGGCAACAATGTCGGCATTACCATTAATTAAATAAGGAATCAATTGGTCCCGTCTTACAGGAATCTGTACTACATGGATTTTTTCTTGATA
>JADWMI010000256.1:1966-4024 GCA_015767395.1 Bacteroidota bacterium
TGGGTTTTAATCCAAATAATATTCGTTATTTAGTTTTGCAATAGTACAGTTCCAGTTTAAGTCGGTTTTAATTTTTATTTTTAAAGCTTGACTTTGGTGTGGTTCACCGTGATTGATAAATGTCAATATTGGAGGTGTTTTAAAATGTTGAAGCCAATCCATCAATTCACTTTGATCTGCGTGACCTGAAAATTCATTAATTTTAAAAACTTCAGCATTTATTTTATGGTATTTTCCAAAAAATTTAATTTCTGAATCTCCAGAAAGCAATGCTCTTCCTCTTGTTCCTTCAGCTTGAAAGCCAACAATTAAAATACTATTTTTTTTATCTCCTATAAGGTTGTCTAAATAATGTAATACTCTTCCTCCGGTAATCATTCCGCTTCCAGCCAAAACAATTTTTGGGTCTTTATCATATACAACAGCCTTTGATGCTTTTACATCACTAATTAATTGAACTGTTGATCTCATACTTTGAATATCTTTAGAAGATAATTTATGATTATTTGGATGAGAAAAATAAATTTCTGTGGCGTCTACACCCATAGGGCTATCCAAATAAATGGAAATTTCAGGTAAACTATTTTCACGTTTTAAAACACTCAACAAATAAATGATTTCTTGAGCTCTTTCCACTGAAAAGGTTGGGATTATTAAAACACCACCTTTTGAATAAGTGTGATTGATGCAATGAAGTAAATTATTTTGAATAGTACTATTTTTATGACTTCTATTACCATAAGTAGATTCTATCACTACATAATCAGCTTTCTTAATGTATTCAAAAGGATGTAAAATAATTGGTTCTTTTCTACCTATATCCCCTGAAAAAACAATAATTTTTTCATTTACTCTTAGCACTACAAAAGCACTTCCTAAAATATGTCCGCTGTTAACAAATTGAAATTGGAGATTTTTATCTATAATATGCCATTTGTTGAATTCAAAAGGCACAAGTCTTGTGATAGCTTCTTTTGCATCTTCGATACTGTATAAAGGTACTGCTGGTTCGTGTTTTGTGTATTTATATTTGTTGGCTCTTCGAGTATCTTCTTCCTGAATTTTACCGCTGTCCAACAATATTATTTTGGTTAAATCTTGTGTAGCTTGCGTACAGTAAATTTTTCCTTTAAAGCCGTTTTTCACCAATAAAGGTAAATAGCCAGAATGATCTAAGTGCGCATGAGTTAGAAATACGTGATTTATATTAGCTGGATTAACAGGAAGGGGTTCCCAGTTTTTTAGTCTCAATTCTTTTAAACCTTGAAACAAACCACAATCAATAAGAATTTTTTGATAATCAAATTCTAGTAAAGTTTTAGAACCTGTAACAGTTTCTGCTCCGCCAAAAAATGTGAGTTTCATATTAATTAGTTTAGATTAAATTAAATAGAAAAATCTTGAGGTGCAATTCATTAACTAATTTACAAATTATATTGATTGGTATTGATGTTTGTTATTAGTAAATTTTTAGTAGTTTTATTTTGATTAAAAAATGAAATTAAAAAACACGCTATTTATGAAAAAATATTCCATACAAAAATCACCTTTTATAGTTCCAACCAGTGATGGGAAATTGATTGAAGAACATTTTGGGATTGCTAGTATTCCATCAGAATTGAGTATTGCTCATATGGTTGCACCGCCTAAATGGAGTGAGCCATTTCAAACGCCTAATTTTGATGAATACACCTATATTATTAAGGGTAAAAAACAATTTAATATTGATGGGGATACCATAATTCTAAAGACTGGAGAATCTATTAAAATACTAAAAGGAACGAGAGTTCAATATTCCAATCCATTTGATGAAGATTGTGAATATTTGGCGGTATGTTTGCCTGCTTTTTCAATGGATTTAGTAAATAGGGAATAAAAAAAGCATCTAATTTTATTAGATGCTTTTTAATAATATTTTAAAGACTGTTAGCTTTTTCTTTCACAAGCCAACAATGTGTTTTTCATCAACATTGCAATGGTCATAGGCCCAACACCTCCTGGGACAGGGGTAATGTAAGCAGATTTTGGCGCAACACTTTCAAAGTGTACATCACCGGC
>JADWMI010000257.1 GCA_015767395.1 Bacteroidota bacterium
TTTTAGCTTTTGATTATACTTAAATATTTAATGCAATTTATGTATTCTTTTGAAAATTCAAACGATTAAATTTGATTATCTTTTAGAGTAAATTAAGTTTACTTTTTATCATATTGAAATAGGCTATTCTTTATAAACTTCGCTATTAGGATTAAATGCAAACCAGGCAAAAGCGAAATGATGATTTTGTCGCATCTAGTTTTTATCTAAACTAGATGCGACAGAACCAATTATTGATATTACAAGGTCAAGATTTAAAAATCCAACTATGAATATTGTTTGGCTTTTAGCTATTTTATTTTTCCCAGTTTTAGGCTCAATCTTTTATTTTCAATTGAGAAGAAAAGGACGGAGAAAATTTCAACCGAATTTTAACAGAACGGAATCAAAACACAACTGATTAAATTACTCACAATTGGTACAGAACCCGCTTGTTCTCTTTCCTAATATTTTTTCTAAATCTTCTAAATAAACAACTTCTTTATTTAATAATACGTTTGCTAAAGTTTCTAATTCGCTTTTATGCTTCTGTAAGATTTTTATTGTCCTACTATAAGCTGAATTAATTAAGTTTTGAACTTCTGTATCTATCAATTTTGCCATATTTTCACTATATGGTTTTCCTAAAAACCGTTCGTTTTCACCCGATGAATCATAAAAACTCATAGGACCAATTTCATCATCTAATCCATAGAATGCAACCATATTATATGCTTGTTTCGTTACTTTTTCTAAATCATCTAAAGCACCTGAGGAAACTTCATTAAAAATAATTTCTTCCGCCGCTCTTCCTCCTAACAATGCGCAAATTTGATCTATAAACTGGTTTTTAGTTATAATCTGATGATCTTCAGGAAGATACCAGGCGGATCCCAACGATTTTCCTCTTGGAATTATGGAAACTTTCACCAATGAATCTACATTTTTCAAATACCAGCTTGCAACAGCGTGGCCGGCTTCGTGATGGGCTACAATTTTCTTTTCCTTAGGCGATATTATTTTACTTTTTCGCTCTAATCCCCCAATAACGCGATCTCGAGCTTCCATAAAATCTTCTTGTTCAACAAATTTCTTTTTTTTACGCGCTGCGATTAATGCAGCTTCATTACAAATATTTGCAATATCTGCGCCAGAAAACCCTGGACTTAATGAAGCTAGTAAATCTATATCGATGTCTTTCGATTTTTTTATAGGACGAAGATGAACTTCAAAAATTTCTAATCGTTCTTGCTTGTTAGGTAACTCTAAATAAATATGGCGATCAAATCTCCCTGGTCGTAATAAGGCCTTATCTAAAATATCTGCACGGTTTGTGGCAGCCAACACAATAACCCCTGTATTTGATCCAAATCCATCGAGTTCAGTTAAGAGTTGGTTCAAAGTATTTTCTCTTTCATCATTAGATTGAAATGCATTTACTTTGCTACGTGCCCGCCCCACTGCGTCAATTTCATCAATAAAAATTATGCTGGGAGCTTTTTCTTTAGCTTTTTTAAATAAGTCTCGAACTCTAGAAGCACCAACGCCAACAAACATTTCAACAAATTCTGATCCAGATAATGAAAAAAAAGGAACATTGGCTTCGCCTGCAACAGCTTTTGCCATTAAAGTTTTTCCAGTTCCTGTTGGTCCAACGAGCATTACTCCTTTTGGAATTTTTGCACCGAGCTTAGTGTATAATTTTGGATTTTTAAGAAAGTCAATAATTTCTTCAACCTCTTTTTTAGCTTCTTTTAAACCTGCAATATCTTTAAAAGTTACAGTGCTTTTAGTGCCTTTGTCAAATAATTTTGCTGTTGATTTCCCAAAATTAAAAGCGGAACCACCCATACTACGCTGCCCCATTCCTCGAAACAAGAATAGCCATAAAAATAAAAGAAATCCAAGTGGAAATATCCAGACAAGAGCATTTACCCAATTTAAACGCTTCAAATATTTAATTTCAACCATTTCTGTTGGTGAAAATTCTTGTTGAGCACGTTGCAATTTATTTTCAAAATTTTCTACAGAGCCTATTTGAATCTTATAATGAGGTCCTTTTTTAGACATAAACATGTCTTGTGAAATTTCTTTGTATTTAGAGTCTTTAAATTTAGAAGGTTTAATATAAATTTCTGCTACTTCTTTATTGACTACAATTATTTTAGCAACATCATGCTGATTTAACATCTTTTGTTCAAATTCTATCCAACCAATATCCCTAGCTTTAAAAAAAGAAGTGAAAATTAGATAAAACAGTGCGGAAAAAATAAAAAGGATTAAAAACCAATTGGGTTTTCGCCCCTTTGAAATATTCATTATTTTTTTTTTATCGAATAAATGTTTGTCGTTATTTTCTTGTTTTTTCTCCACGTTTCACAAGTAAATATTATTTTTTTAATCGTACCCCAAAGCATCAATTGGATTTAGTTTTGCTGGTTTATGCGTAGAAAAATACACAAAAGTAATTCCTGAGACTTTATAAAACCAGTTCTAATAGTGCCTCATGCCATTAGTTTTTACACTTCAAAATTAGGAAAGGGGTTTCTTAAAAAAAATGACTACCATCATTCAAAAACATTCCGAAAATGAGAGATATCATTTATCCCGCTTAGTAAGATGCTTAAATTTAAGCTATTATATCTAAAGGCTACTACCGTGAAAACAATTCTTTATGCCACCGATTTTTCAGATAATTCAATAAGTGCTTTAAAATATGCTTATGCATTGAGTTGCAAAACAAATTCCAATTTATGGGTCATTCATATTTTTAACCATACCACATTAAGTGCGGATATAAGAGATCTTTATTTGCTGCCAAAAGAAGAAAGTATAAAGCAAAAGAACGCAAAACTTAAAGAGTTTTGTGTTAAATATTTAGGGAGCGATTATAACAGTTTAAATATAAAAGTTGACGCTATTGAAAATAATAATATAGTGAATGGTATTATTTCAAAAGCAGAAAAATCACATACATCAATGATTGTTGTAGGGATGAAGGGGGAAAGTACTTTTGTGGATTTTATTTTGGGTAGTACAACAACACAGCTTATTGAGAAAGCACCTTATCCAATAATTGCAGTTCCTGCAAATATAAGTTTAAATGAACTGCTTAAAACAGTTGTTTATGCAACAGATTATGAAGAAGAGGACATTAGAGCTATTTCTAAGTTAGTTGAAATTGTAGCGCCTTTTAATTCAACAATTCATATCACTCATATTTCAACTAAAAAGGAATATGAAGCATACCAACAAATGGAATGGTTTAAAGAATTAATGTTGACAAAAATTGATTATAAAAATTTAGAGTATTACATCTTTTTTGAAGAAGATATTTGCAATTCATTGTGTAGACATTCTAATGAAGTTCAGGCAGATTTAATAGTAATGTTAGAACGAAAAAAGAATGGGCTCTTTGAAAATATATTTCATCAGGATTTAGTAAAAAAAATGAAAGACCACACAGCTATTCCATTAATGAGTTTTAATGAAATCAATTATTAAAAAAGTTAAACATGAAACAATGGTTCTGTCGCATCTAGTTTAAAAGAAAACTAAAAATCTAGGTTCTGTCTCATCTAAGGTAAGCAAAACTTAAATCTTATATATTTACTCCAAAAAGATGTTCAAAGGTCACTGCTTCCCCAAATCAATTATTCTTCAAGCTGTTTACTTCAAATTAAGATTTAGTCTTAGCTATAGAGATGTAGAAGAATTAATGTCAATTAGAGGTGTAAAAGTGGATCATGCTACTATTCAAAGGTGGGTATTTAAGTTCACTCCGCTTGTTGAACAACAATTCAGAAAAAGGAAGAAAATAGTTGGTAAAAGATGGAGAATGGATGAAACTTATGTTAAAGTAAAAGGGCAATGGAGGTATTTGTATAGAGCAGTTGATAAAGAAGGAAATACCGTGGATTTCCTTTTAACAAAGAGAAGACAGCGCATATCCGCACAAAGATTTTTAATAAAAGCCATAGAAAACAATATTAAACCAGAACTCATAAACATTGACAAGAGTGGATCGAATACTGAGGCG
>JADWMI010000258.1 GCA_015767395.1 Bacteroidota bacterium
ATCTATTCTAATCTCACAAAAAATAACACAAACGTTACAGTTCCTATTATTAATGTAAAAAAACGTCATATTATATAATAAATCTTACATCTTCAATAACGATTGAACTCTTTTGTAGAATAAAATATTTCAATTCAAATTCTCTTTTTTAATTTTTAAATCACAAGACATCATAAATATTTCTTATTTTATTAAATTGCAATTTTAGTTTAGAAAACGTTTAATTAAAGTTAAATTTGCTTTATCTTTTAAAAATTATTAGTTGTTCAAAATTTAATTTCATAAATGTGAATTACCTTAAATTTATAATACTCTTTTTTTTATCTGTTCAATTATATGCTCAAAAAACGCATAAAATTCTTCAAAAAAAACAAGTAAAGTTTGATCATATTAGCCCTGAAGCAGGGTTAACTGAAAATTCAATACAAGCAATTATTCAAGATTCGCAAGGTTTTATGTGGTTTGGAACACCAAATGGCTTATATAAATATGATGGGTATAATTTTACCGTTTTTAGAAACAATTACATAAACCCCTTCAGTCTTTCAGAAAACTCAATCACTTATCTTTTCGAGGACAGTGAAGAATTACTATGGATTGGTACAGAGGAAGATTTAAATATATTAGATAGAAAAACTGGTAAATTTTATAATTTTCTTAATTCATATCATAAACAAGAAAACTCAAATAATGATTTAACAGTACATTCAATTACGGAAGACGATAATGGTACCTTTTGGGTAGGAACAAATAATGGGCTTTACAAGGTTAAAAAAAATAAAGACGTACCATTTTCCTTATCCTTTAGACTAATTAGCTTCAAAAAAAAACAATATAACACTGAAATCAATGCTTTATTAAAAAGGTACAATAATGAAATTCTTGTTGGAACAAGTAACGGAATTAGAAGAATTTCACCTGAATTAGATGCTCCTAATTTAACATTTAATGACAGTCTTACAGACAACACCCCTATTATTAATGATATTCCACAATTTAATAATCTAGCCATTAATTTCCTTTATGAAGATGCTACAAAAACTACTTGGGTGGGAACTGAAAATGGTCTGTATACAATTATTTATAACGAATTCTCGAATACGGAGATAATTAAAAAAATTAATTTAAGAAATTACACAAATCAAATTGAAAGCATTGCCGCTGATGACAACGGAAAAATTTGGCTAGGGACAACAAATGATGGTTTAATTTCTTTAGATACAAAAAACAATAAAATTGAGCAATTTAAAACAAGTATTAGACCAAAAACAACAGACCTTAAGAGTAATTCTATTCTAAATTTATATAAAGATAACTCGGGAGTATTGTGGATTGGAACGTCTAGAGGTGGCTTGAACAGTTTGGATTTATTCAAAAAGAATTTCTTTCATTTTAACAATAACCCAGACGACCTTACAAGTTTAAGAGGAAACATAGTAAATTCATTTTATGAAGAAAACAATCAGGAGGTTTGGATTGGAACTTTTAATAATGGGTTGAATAAATTAATGTTTAAAAATGGAAAAATAGTCTTCAAAAACTTCCCCTTAAATAAAGATAATACTGTTATTCCTAAAGTTTTTTCAATATGCAAGGACAACTATGGTTATCTTTGGGTAGCTACAAGTAATCAAGGATTATACAAACTGAAACTTGACAAAAAGTTCAACATTATTGAAAGCACCAATTATACAGTTAAAAGCACAAATAATAATCTTCCTACTAATAATTTAAATATTCTTTATAAAGATAAAATCGGTGATATTTGGATGGGCTCATTTATTGGGACTGGCTTAATGAAATTTAGACCCGATCAAAAGACTGATAAATTACCAAAAGTATCAAATTTCGTCCCCAGTAATACAGAAAACTATAGCTTAAGTAGTAATAAGTTATCCGCTATTTTTGAAGATAAAAAAGGGATCCTGTGGGTTGGAACTAAAAGAGGATTAAATAAAGTCTTTAGAGGTAAAAACAATGAGCCTACAAAAATTATTCAGTATACAACTGAAAAAAATAATTCTTTGAGCTTAAGTAACAATAATGTTTTTTCTATTCAGGAAGATAGTGCCGGGACTATTTGGATTGGTACATTTGGCGGAGGCCTTAATAAAATGATTAACGAAGAGACCAATGGAAACATCTCAACTCATTTTATGTCATTTAGTGAAAAGGATGGATTGGCGAGTAATGCAGTATATGGCGTTATTGAAGATGACAACAAAAACCTTTGGATAAGTACAAATAATGGAATATCAAGATTTAACCTTAAAACTGAAACATTTAAAAATTACAATATTTCTGATGGTATCCAAGATCGAAATTTTAGAAAATTTGCGTATCATAAAGGCCCCACAAATTTGTTGTATTTTGGAGGGATTAATGGCTTCAATGTTTTTCATCCTGACAACATCACAGATCATCTTTCTTTACCAAAAACGGTAATCACAGATTTAAAAATTTTCAATAAATCTGTAAATGTTACAGACTCCGTTTTGGGTAAAGAAATACTAACAAAAACGATTCCTTTTACCGAAGAAATTGAATTAAATTATAGCTACAATTCATTTTCTTTTGAATTCGCATCACTACATTATGTTTCTCCTGAACAAAATAAATATGCCTATAAATTAGAGGGATATGATGATGATTGGATTTATACAGATGCAAAGAGACGATTTGCAACCTATTCAAATCTAGATTTTGGTAACTATGTTTTCAAAGTAAAATCTGCAAATAAAGATGGATTTTGGAATGAAGATTCAGCAGATATTAATATATCAATTCTTCCTCCAATATGGAAAACATGGTGGATGTATTCAATTTACGCCTTAATACTTTTTAGTTTAATGTGGGGATTTAGATTTTTTATTCTTGAAAAGGAAAAATACAACTCGCAAATAAAACTTCAAAAATTTGAACAAGAGAAAATAAAGGAAGTACATAAAATGAAACTTCAATTTTTTACCAATGTTTCTCATGAATTTAAAACGCCTTTAACTTTAATTTTAGGGCCTTTAGAAAAACTTATAGCATCTAATAAAACAAACGATTCCGTTAAAGAAATGTTAGTTTTAATGCAACGGAATGCCAATCAATTATACAAACTAATTCAGCAGGTTTTAGAATTTAGAAAAATTGAAAATAATGAATTAAAACTGTCTGTGTCAAAGATAGATATCGTTAATTTTTGTAAAGAACTAGCCTCTTCTTTTGAAGTTCTTGCTAGTGAAAAAAATATTACAATTCTTTTTGAAAGTAACAACGATGAATTTATTGATTGGTTTGATTTTGATAAGCTTGAAAAGATTTTTAATAACTTAATGTCTAATGCCTTAAAATTTACTCCAAAAAACGGCGAAATAGCAATTAAAATTTCCGTTAACAAAAGTAATTCACCACATCATGGCTCAATCAATTTAAAAAACAATAATGTTGAAATAATTGTAAAAGATACGGGACAGGGAATCCCTTTGGATAAAATTTCACTCATCTTTAAACGATTCTATCAAGTAAATTCTCTTGATGGTGACCATATGGGATCTGGAGTTGGGTTGGCACTGACAAAATCATTGGTTGAACTCCATAAAGGAGAAATACTTGTTAGCAGTAAAATTAAAAAGGGAACCAAATTCATTGTTCGTCTTCCAATTGGTGTTAATTATTCTAATATTGATCATAAAGATAATGAGTTCTTAGCTGAAAATGAGCTTATTGAAGATGCTGTTTTTGAGCCAGAACTCCCTGAATCTCCATCCCAAAATGAAGAGGAAGAACTTGCAAATAGTAAACTTCCACTACTTTTAATAGTTGAAGACCAAAAGGATATGAGAACTTTTATCAAAAGTCTTTTATCTGAAACGTATGAAATCATAGAGGCAGCCGATGGTTTAGAAGGAAAAAAAATGGCCTTAGAAAATGTTCCTGACCTAATTATTAGTGATGTCATGATGCCCAAAATGAATGGGAAAGAGTTATGCATAGAACTAAAAAACAATGAAATAACAAATCATATAC
>JADWMI010000066.1:0-3841 GCA_015767395.1 Bacteroidota bacterium
TACTGTTTCTTTTTAGAACTTCTTTATGAATATCTTGATCAACTTTTACACCATACGTTTCAACCAAAGCTTTACCAGCTTCAAAATCTCCTTCTGATTTGATGCGTTGAATTTCACTTAATTGTTTTCCAAAAATGGTTCTTAATGCATTATAATCTCTTACTACAAAGTACGTTTTTTCATCTTTCACTACTTTCTCAATTACATTATTTTCTAAGCCCATTTCATACGCCCAAGCAGCAACTAATTGGCGATTACGCATATGCGCTTCTTCAATTTCATCTCCTAAATTAATACGCACTAATTGGGTTAACAATCCATTTCTAATATAACCATCATAAGCCGCTTTTCCAATTCCTTCTGAGCTTGGAGAAATGTTCATTTCAACTAGTTTTCCATCAGGCAAATAATACAATCCAACCAAATCAGCACGTGCCTCTTCTAATGTTGATGAATAATTTTTCAATGTTTCTTTTGGCTGTCCAATACCTGGGTTTATTTGCCCACTTGCATGTCCAATAACCTCATGTAGCGATGTATGTAATTTATCTGCTGTTTGACCATATTCAATTTCAGCATTTACCTCAGCGTCATCAAAAGCAAATTCTTTTAATCTATCTGTTCCACCAGCACCACTGTATGCAGCAATAATATTTCCTAGTGAAACCGATTTTGATCCGTGGTTTTGACGAATCCAGTTATTGTTTGGTAAATTAACACCAATTGGAGTTGATGGTGACGAATCACCAGATTCAGAAGCTACATTAACCGTTTTATAAGAAACACCTACAACATTCTTCTTTTTATGCTCTGGTAGTAATGTTGAATTATCTTCAAACCACTGCGCATTTTCAGAAAGAACAGCCATTTTTTCTGACATATCAAAATCTTTGATTTGGATAACGGTTTCATAAGAACCTCTAAAGGCTTTAGGATCGTTATAAACTTCAATAAATCCGTTTATATAATCAATATCTCCATCAGTACTTGTTGCCCAAGCAATGTTATATTTATCCCAAGTTTCTAAATCCCCAGTTTTATAGTATTCAACCAGTAATTTAATAGCTGCTGCTTGCTTTTCATTTTCGGCAACGGTTATCGCTTTCTCTAACCAAAACACAATTTTTTCAATAGAATCACCATACATACCTCCAACTTTCCATATTTTTTCTTCTAAAGAACCATCTTCATTTTTTACCAATTTCGAATTTAATCCGTACTCAATTGGAGTTGTATCATTCCTGTCAATTCTAGATGCGTAAAACGCATCAACATCCTCGGCAGTAACATTTGGTGAATAAAAATTAATAGCTGAACCTTTTAACAGTCCTTTGCTAGCATCTAAATTAACCTTCTTCCCATCAGCATTGTTAAAAATAACCTCATAAGCTTCTCCTGTTAATTCTGTATTTGTTTCCTTTAATAAAGCGTCCAAATAAGTTTTTGAAAACCCAGGAATAAATTTTGAATTCGAATAATGATGATGTATTCCATTTGAAAACCAAATTCGTTTTAAATACGTTTCAAAATTTTTCCAATCTTCCGAAGTTTTATCTCCATTAAATTTCTGATAAACATGCTCTAAAGAACGTCTAATTTTTAAATTATGTCTGTAATTTTGATCGTACATAATATCACGACCAACCATACCCGCTTGCGACAAGTAATAAACCAGTGTTTTTTGTTCTAACGAAAGCGCTTCAAATCCAGGAATTTTATACCTAAGTATTTTAATATCGGCAAACTGCTCAACTTCATAATTAAAATCAGGTTGATCTTTTTGTATTTCTTTCTTATCTGTAGAACAAGAAAACAAAATTGACGCCGTAAGCATCAGTGGTAAAAAATATTTAATTTTCATTTTATTATTTATTTATATTTAATCCTCAAAATTAATAATTTAAAACTGAAATATTTATTAAATTAGCAATAATAACAATTATTCTAGGCTCATGAAATCATTAAAATATATCTTCTTTTTAGTACTTACTCTTTTTATTGGGGCTTCCATTTATGTCGCTACTTTAGATGGAAATTTTGATATTAAACAAACCCGAACTTTGAAAGTTCCAGTTGATGTTGTTTTCAATAATATAAACGATTATAAAAATTGGGAACATTGGGGTCCTTGGCTTGAATTAGATTCAACCATTGTGGCTTCTTATCCTAAAATAACTTCTGGAGTTGGTGCTTCATATACTTGGACAGGTAAGGACGGTTTGGGTTCCCTAAAAACCATTTCCTTAATCCATAATAAAGAAATAATTCAGGAAATTGATTTTGGTTCAGACAGTAAACCGGAAGTCTATTGGAAATTAACAAAGATTAAAGATAGCACAGAAGTTACTTGGGGTATGAGGGGTAAAAATACTTTTGGAGAAAAAATATATTGGTTGATAAATGGCGGGATAGAAAAAAACATGATTCCTATGTATACGCGAGGTCTTGAATTACTTGAACAACAATTACAAAAAGAAATGGATATACATTCAATTGATTATAAAGGTATTGTAGACCATGGTGGTGGTTATTATTTATACCAGACTGTTGCTTGCAAAAATGATATTGCCCCAATAAAAATGAGTGAAATGTTTTCTGTTATTGTAAATTATATGGCAGACAATAATATAGAAGCTTCGGGAAAACCATTTACTTTAAATCATGAAGTTGATATTCAAAATAACACCGTATTATTTTCAACTTGTATACCCGTAAAAGAGCGCATTATTACAGAAGAAACTGTTTTAACAGGCTACTTAGAACCTCAAAAAACATTTAAAATACTATTTAAGGGGAATTACAAGTTTTTACCGAAATATTGGTCAACCTTTTATAAAACACTGAATGATCAAGGTTATACAGCTATAAAAAAAGGATTTTCATTTGAAATTTACACCATCAATCCAAGTGACTCCTCAAACCCAGCCAATTGGTTAACTGAAATTTACATTCCAATTCATTAAAGCTAAACTTCATTATATCTAAAACAATCTACAACGTGGTCGTTTACCATACCGGTTGCCTGCATATGTGCATAAATTACAGTTGGGCCTACAAATTTAAATCCTCGTTTTTTTAAATCTTTTGAAATCAACCCTGAAATTGCAGTTGTTGCAGGGATCTCATTTAAATTATTAGAAGTATTTTTTATTGGGTTTCCGTTGGTAAAAGCCCAAATATATTTTGAAAAAGAACCAAATTCTTTCTGAATTCTCATAAAAGAAACCGCATTGGAAATGGTTGCTTTTATCTTTAATTTATTTCTAATAATCCCTTCATTTAGCAGTAATTCTTCATATTTGGCCTCCTTATATGTGGCGATTTTTTTATAATCAAACGCATCAAAAGCTTTTCTAAAATTTTCACGTTTTCGTAAAATGGTAATCCAACTTAAACCAGCCTGAAATGTTTCCAAAATTAAAAACTCAAATAATTTATCATCGTTATAAACAGGAACACCCCACTCTGTATCGTGATATTCCATGTAAAGAGGATCCGTTCCGCACCAAGCACATCTAATTTTATTCATTTGTCCATTTTATTATAGGTCAATATAACAAAATTAAACATAAATTCGGAATAGTTTTTGTAACTTTAATAGACTAAATACACCTAATTATGAAAAATCTACTATTTTGTTTAGCGCTTGGATTGTTTATTTTTGGTTGTGGTTCAACGAATAAAACCGTTGTAGAAAATGACACCTTTCTTCCTGAAGGGGCTGTGAGAATAGCCAATGATTCCTTAGAATATGAAATTATTATTTTTGATATTGGGTTTGAATATTACCTAACTTCTATTGCAAAACCAGAATGGTATTATACACAAAGCACTTTAGAAA
>JADWMI010000066.1:3941-7973 GCA_015767395.1 Bacteroidota bacterium
GTATTTCCAAAAACCAGCGCCAAAGCAATGTTATAACTTATATGCGCCATTTCGCCCAAACCACTAAAGCTAATTACAACACCCGCATTGGCCAATGCAAAAATTGGCATAATTAAGTACGAAACCCAACCATGAAGTGTATGCTCTAAATTTTGTAATGGTGAATGTACTTTGCTTGTTAAACTTTCAACAGCATCAATCGCATGAATCTGATCTGAGCTCAATAATTCTTCAGATTTAGGTTTGCTTGCTTTAAAAATATTAAATTGTAAAGTAACCAATTTAATATACTGCTTTATATCAACCTTACGTTCTATTGGAATGGTAAATGCCATTAAAATACCTGCAATAGTTGGGTGTACACCTGACTTTAAAAACAACCACCACACAGCACATCCAATTAGAAAATACAAGTATTGAGAATACACTTTTCTATAACTTAAAAAAGCTACAAAAGCATAAATCAACATCGCATACCCCAATAAATCCCATTGAATATTGGAACTATAAAATATGGCAATTACAATCACAGCACCAATATCATCAACAATTGCAAAAGCTGTTAAAAATATTTTTAGCCCCAATGGAACGCGCTTACCTAATAATGTTAAAATACCCAGGGTAAAAGCAATATCCGTTGCCATTGGGATTCCCCAACCTTCTGAACCAACTTTATCTGATCCCAAAAATAAAAATATCAACACAGGAAATAGCATTCCTCCTATTGCAGCAAATATTGGCAATGAAGCTTTGCGAAGTGTGGTAAGCTCACCAACTAAAATTTCTCTTTTGACCTCTAACCCAATTACAAAAAAGAAAACAGCCATTAAACCGTCATTAATCCATAAAATTAATGGTTTTGATAAATGAAGATTATTATCAGCAAAACCAATGGTGAATTTATGATGCCATAAATCTTCATATAAGTAACCGTAAGAAGAATTGGCCCAAAGAACGGCAAAAATGGAAACAGCAAATAAAATAATACTTGATGAAGTTTCTAATTTAATAAACTCCTTTAATGGGGTACTAATTCGTCTCATACTGCTATTTTAGTTAGTGAAGTTAAATGCAACTAAAAACAAAAATAAACAAAAAAGCCTCCCAATGGGAGGCTTTTCAATAAATTATACCAATTGCTCCATTTGAGGACCAGCAGCTACCAAAGATCTGCCTTCTTCAGTATCACAATATTTTTCAAAGTTTTTAATGTATAATTCAGCCAATTTCTTCGCTTTTTCTTCCCATTCCTTAACATCATTATAGGTGTTTCTTGGATCTAGAATATCATCTACGTTTGGCAATGTTTTAGGCGCTGTAAGATTTAAAAAAGGAATTTTAACCGTTTCTGATTTCTCAATAGAACCATCTAAAATTGCATCAATAATTGCGCGCGTATTTTTTAAGGAAATTCTTTTTTTGGTTCCGTTCCATCCAGTATTTACCAAATAGGCTTTTGCATTGTGTTGTTTCATTTTAGTTGCCAATACAGAAGAATACACTGTTGGATGCAGTGTTAAAAATGCCTCACCAAATGCAGGAGAGAAAGATGGTACTGGCTCTGTAATCCCTCTTTCCGTACCAGCTAATTTAGATGTAAATCCGCATAAAAAATGGTATTGAGCTTGGGCTTCATCCAAAATTGAAACTGGAGGTAATACCCCAAATGCATCAGCAGAAAGGTAAATAATTTTACTTGCATGCCCCGCTTTAGATGGCAATACAATTTTATGAATATTATATATTGGGTAAGAAACTCTTGAATTCTGTGTAATTGAATGATCGTAGTAATCTACTTCACCATATTCGTTTACCATCACATTTTCCAATAAGGCATCTCTTTTAATCGCTCCCCAAATATCAGGCTCATTGGCTTCGCTTAGGTCAATAACTTTCGCATAACAACCACCTTCGAAATTAAAAATACCATTGTCATCCCATCCGTGCTCATCATCACCAATTAAATAACGTTTTGGATCGGCTGAAAGGGTGGTTTTACCCGTTCCTGATAAACCAAAGAAAACGGCAACGTCCCCTTTTTCACCTACATTAGCAGAACAATGCATGGAAGCCATTCCTTTTAAAGGCAAATAGTAATTCATCATGGCGAACATCCCTTTTTTCATTTCACCACCATACCAAGTACCGCCAATCAATTGAATTTTTTCTGTTAAATTGAATACTACAAAATTCTCAGAATTCAACCCTTGTTTTTTCCACTTTGGATTCACCGTTTTAGAACCATTCATTACAATAAAATCAGGCTCTCCAAAATTTTCTAACTCATAAATAGAAGGTCGAATAAACATGTTGGTTACAAAATGGGCTTGCCATGCAACCTCCATAACAAAACGCACTTTTAATCTGGTATCTTTATTAGTACCGCAAAAAGCATCGACAACATATATTTTTTTTGAAGTTGAAAGCTGTTTTAAAACCCGTTTTTTTAAACTTTTATAAACTTCATTTGTAGTTGGTATGTTTACCTTATTCCAATCAATCGTATCTTTAGTAATATCATCTTTTACAATGTATCTGTCCTTAGGTGAACGCCCGGTAAAAACCCCCGTTTTTACGGCAACCGCTCCACTATCGGTTAAGGCTCCTTTTTCATAACCTTTTCTATATTGAGAAACTTCTGCCTGAAATAATTCCTCGTAGGATGCATTATAAACTACCTCTTCGTATCCGGTAATTCCTAAATTGTGTAATTCCTGAATAAGTTTAATGTTTTTCATAATTAAGATTTTAACTCTTTTTTTATTTGTAATTGCATTTGTTATTAAGCACTTTTAATTAATTGAATAAAAAACTGAAGCCCCGTAAGAAATTAAATTTCCTACAAGGCCTATATAGCTTATTTTCAGACAATTAATGTGTTTTCCAAAAATTTTCATCACTTAGCGAAAACGTTTTCGTTAAAAAGCAAAAGTATACTTAAATGTTTAAGTTACCAAACATTTTTTAACCTGTTTTTTCAACAAATGTTACCAGCAATTATTTTTTCAAAAAAGCGAATCCCATTTTAACCCAACCTAAAATAAATAGCAATCCACCTAAAGGCGTTATAAACCAAATGGACTTAGCATTTACGCCAAAAGTAATGGCGTAAATGGAACCTGAAAAAAATAAAATTCCAGCAAAAAAGAAGTAATTCATTATTTTAATATCCTTCATAGAAAATTTTGAATAGGTATTAACAAACAGCAACACAATTAAATGAAACATTTGATAACGAACTGCAGTTTCAAAACTCCTTAATTGAGATTCCGATAAAGTTTCTTGTAATGAATGTGCTCCAAATGCTCCTAGTACAATAGTAATGGCTCCTAAAAAAGCGATAACGCTCAAAATTTTATTCATTTTTCTAAGGTTTTAGACCTTAAAGATAAAATTTAACAAGCAAACATATTTAATTATTTGTATATTTAAGTAAAATTACAACGATATGGAAAAACATTCAAACACTTTGGTTCCTGTTTTAACAGCTAGTTTAATCCATCAAATTCACATTGCTAAAGCATTGCTTTCAAGCCACGGCATTGAAAGTTATATTTTTAATCGAAATATTGACATATCTATTGGTACTGCTTATGTTGAAGGTTATAAATTGGAAGTTGACAAATCTGATTTAAAACGAGCTAAGCAAATATTAGCTGAAGTTGAAGAAGATAATAGTTAAGTTTTTATACCTGTCTTCCTTTAATTTGTAAATTCGTAAATACATAATTTTAAATTTATGAATATGCGAAATATTTTGGTTATTGGCGCCGGCAGATCTTCATCTTCCTTGATAACTTATTTGTTAAATAAATCTACTTCTGAGAATCTTCTTATTACGGTCGCTGATGTTTCTTTAGCATTTGCTGAAAGTAAAATTCAACAACATAAAAATGGTTTGGCCATAACACTTGATATTTCTAATAAGAATGAGCGACAGGCAGCTGTACAAAAAGCAGATATTGTTGTTTCTATGTTACCTGCTCGTTTACATTTTAAAGTTGCCAAAGATTGTTTGAAATTTGGAAAAAA
>JADWMI010000066.1:8073-10391 GCA_015767395.1 Bacteroidota bacterium
TTAGATGATATTTTAACTTTATATCGGGGAACCATTCGCCGAGTCGGATTCTCAAGAGCTTGGAACATTTTTGTACAATTAGGTATGACAGATGACAGTTATACTATTGAAGATTCTCAGAATATGAGTTACCGTGATTTCACCAATTCTTTTTTAGCTTATGATCCAAGTGATTCAGTTGAATTAAAACTCCGTCATTATTTAAAAATTGATCAAGATGATATTATTTGGGAGAAATTATTAGAACTAGATATTTTTAATGCCCATAAAATGGTAGCACTAAAAAATGCCACACCTGCCCAAATTTTAGAGAAAATTTTAAAAGATAGCTGGACCTTGAAAGAAGATGACAAAGATATGATTGTGATGCAGCATCTTTTTGGCTATGAATTAAATGGCAAAAAGCACCAGATTGAAAGTAGTATGGTTTGCATTGGCGACAATCAGGTTTATACTGCTATGGCAAAAACCGTTGGTTTGCCTGTGGCTATTGCAACATTAAAAATATTAAATGGTGATATTAAAACGCCAGGTGTTCAAATTCCAATTCAAAAAGAAGTGTATGAACCTATTTTAGCTGAATTGAAAGAAAACGGCATTATTTTCACCGAAAAAGAAGTCCCGTATTTAGGATACAATCCTGAGATGGTTATTGGGTAAGTACTACATTTTCAAATAATAATCTTTCACCAAATCAATATAATCTTGCGTGTATTTGTGGCGTTCAATTTCAATTATTAATTCATTTGCTTCAATTTCAGTTTCTTGAAAAGACAGTTGTAACAAACTTCTTTTTATAGGAGAATTTTCGGTTCCTTTTACATTGGTAATTCTATTTGGAAATAAGTTATTTTCCGAAGCTATTTTAATAAAATTCTCTTCTTCTGAAAAAGGAATGATAAATGCACAACTTCCTATTGCGGATAATAGTTTTGAAGTACCTGCTAATAATTCATCATAGGTTAAACTTTCCGTATGGCGTGCCATCGCTCTATCTTCTGAAAGCTCTTTATAAGTGGAAGTATAAAATGGTGGATTGGAAACAATTAAATCATATTCATCTTCAATTTCATCAACAAATTCTTGTAAAGAGGCGTGGTAACAAAACAAACGATCTCCCCAATTACTCAATTCAAAATTTTCAACGGTTTGTTCATAAGCTTCATCATTTAGTTCTATGGCATCAATAACTTCAGCATTGCTTTTTTGCGCCAACATTAATGCAATTAAACCTGTCCCTGCCCCAATATCTAACACGCTAAAATATGCTGGTTTTGATTGCACCCAAGCACCAAGCAATACACCATCGGTACCAACTTTCATCGCTGTTTTATCCTGATGAATGGTAAATTCTTTGAATTGAAATGGTTTATTAGACATATTCTTTCAGTAAATTTTCAGTTAATTCCCATAAACGTTTTCCATTTTCAGGATCTGATGCATTGTCATCAACAGGTCTTCTACTCATTAAAAATAAATAGTCTGTAGGTTTTCCTTCAAGTTCTTTTGAAGCTGATAAATAAACTACTGGCTCTGCTGCTTTTTCGGGAGAACTAAAAAATATTTTAAATACCAATTTCATTAAAGGCTGCACCAGTTTTGGAGCCTCACGTGCAATATTTGAATTTACAGGACCAGGGCATAAAGCAAACACCGAATAATTAATTTTATCTGCATTTAATCTTCTTTCCAATTCCCTAGAAAAAGTAGTCATTAGCAATTTATAATAACCGTAACGCTCTACTGTTTTTGCCATTTTATGTTCTTGAAACGCTCCAAACGTATCCCACTCAAAAGCCTTTGGATTTCGATGACTCTCTGAAGAAACAAAAATAATTCTTGGAATTTCTTTGCCTTCCGTATTGAAACAATTTTCTTCTAACAAACCGTTTACCAATACAAATTTCGACAAATAATTTACCGTAAACATTTCATCCAATCCAGCAGCTGTTTTTCTTGCCTCGCTTACAACCACAGCGGCATTACAAATCAATACATCTATTTTTCCAATTTTAGATTTCACTTCTGAAATCAAATTTTTAATAGAATTAAAATCTGACAAATTTACATGGAGCATTTTAATTTTATCGTTTCCTGAAGCTTTTTTCACCTCTTCGCCCCTTTGAGGAATCCCACTTCTAACCGCCATAATTACTTCAGCATCTAGGGCAGCTAATTGTTTGGCTACAGCCAATCCTAGTCCTGAGCTAGAACCGGTAATCAATACTTTTTTCCCTGCTAAATCATCCGTTGAACTTAAGCTTCCAACACGTTCTCTCTTTTTAAATAAATCTAAAATTCCGCTAACGGTTGCTTGT